>JANXQZ010000251.1 GCA_025353235.1 Bryobacterales bacterium | reverse complement strand
GGAACGTGCAGTTCATGGAAGTACGCATGGCGTCTTATTACATCGACTTAGTTGGCAAGTTTGGGCGTCATCCGCGCCAGGTGCTGATCTACGTTGGACGGGAAAAGCTCCGATGAAGTCGCGGTATAAAAGCCCCACCATGAGCTTCCGATACAGCTTGGTGGATATCAGGACCTTGAATGGCGAGCGCTTCCTCGCCAGCGCGGAGGTGGGCGACCAGGATTGCGGGGACTCGAGATCCAGGTAGAAAAGGAAATTCAACATATGCCAGTTTTGAACAGTCTGCTTGATCATCAGGTTTTAGGTCGCGAGTTTAAGAAGGGGCTGGCTGAGGGTTTGGAGAAAGGGTTAGAGGAAGGACTAGAGAAAGGGCGGGAGGAGGGACACAGCGAAGGTGAAACGTATCTACTTCATCGCATGCTGGTGCGTCGTTTTAGGAAGCTTCCGAAGTGGGCCGAGGTGCGTCTCGCTTCGGCAGGAAGGAAGGATCTGGAAGCCTGGGGCGAACGGCTGCTAGATGCCAAAACTCTGCGTGACGTCTTCTCCGCCGACCGTCCGTGAGATAGCCCATTTGGCCCGCTCCGTCACGGTCACGGCTCAGTAGGCTCCTGAGCGGCGCGCGACTAATCCTAGCCTTGCACGGAGCCAGCTCTGGCGATCCTCGATAGCAGCTGCGTTCAAACCATGACCTGCATCGTAGAATCGAATTTCTTTAGGCTCCTTAGCCGCTGCGAAGAACTGCCGCGCCTTCGCCTCAGACACATAATCGTCCGACTTGCCGAACTGAAAGAGCACGGGTGCCGGTGCCGCCGAGGCAATAAATTTCACCGGATCGAGCGGAGCCAACTCGTCCACAATCTTCTGACGACCAGCCGGATCCAGTTTCGTCCCTAGCAGGAACCAGTCGCTGAACGAAGTAGTACCGGCCTGCAGCGCCCACGCTTTCACTCGGCGCTCGGTCCCCGCCAGCACCGCTCCATACATGGCCCCGAAATCATGGCCAACGTAGGCGATGCGCTTCGGGTCTACTCCTGGTTGCAACAGCAGCACATCCAACGCACGGCCGAGTTCCTTCACCTGGACGAGCGAGTTTCGATAATCTGCGGATCGGTCGCGCTTCTGGAACCAACCAGGGTCAGACCACATGGTCTCAATGAGGAGCGACACCGTGCCCGACTCCGCGAGTTCAATGGCTTGTCCCAAGAATTGGGTTCGGTTCGAATCCGCCGATTGCGGCTCGTACCAATGCACGAAAAGCACGCCAGCATAGCTGCCCTTTTTCGGCGGGCTCACGACGTAAGCTTTCGTTTGTCCTCCGGATACACTGGCAAACGCGATGTCGCGGACCTCGACAACCGGTGCTGCCGCAAAGAATAAAAAAAGGGGTAGAATCATGTACACTAATCCCGACCTATGAAAATCCGAACTCTCCGATTCCTTTGGATCATGCTAGCGGCCTCGGCAGCCCTGGCAGCCGCGGAACAGACCGCGCTTGACCGTTACGTGGCAGCGCCGGATCCGAACTACAAGTATGAACTGATCAAAACGGCTCCGGGCGAGGGCTATACAACTTACACGATCGAGCTGACATCTCAACAATGGTGGACTGCCGCCGAAGTGGACCGTCCGATCTGGAAACACTGGCTCACGATCGTCAAGCCCGATCAGGTGACGAGTTCCACCGGCTTTCTCTACATCACCGGCGGTTCATATAAGGATAAACCCCCCGCGGAAGCCGACCCCATGCTGCCCTCGCTCGCTCTGGCCACGCATTCGGTTGCGAGCGAGTTGAGAATGGTCCCGAACCAGGCGCTCGTCTTCGCGGGTGAGACCAAGCAGCGATCGGAGGACTCGATCATTGCCTACACATGGGACAAATACTTGCGCGGGGGAGACGACAACTGGCCGCTGCGGCTGCCCATGACCAAGAGCGCCGTGCGGGCCATGGATGCGATCACGGCGTTCTCTAAGACCGAACCCGGCGGGAAGGTGGCGGTGGAAAAGTTCGTCGTGTCTGGCGGATCGAAACGCGGCTGGACAACCTGGACCACTGCGGCGGTGGATCATCGAGTAGTCGCGATCGTGCCGTTTGTGATCGACTTGCTGAACATCGTGCCCTCGTTCGAACATCACTACCGGGCTTACGGGTTCTGGGCTCCGGCTGTCGGCGACTATGCTTCGGCGGGTTTAATGGATTGGTCGGGCACTCCGCGCTACGCGCAGTTGATGAAGATCGTGGAGCCGTACTCGTATCGCGACCGGCTCACGATGCCCAAGTACATGATCAACGCAACCGGCGACCAATTCTTCCTTCCGG
>JANXQZ010000239.1 GCA_025353235.1 Bryobacterales bacterium | reverse complement strand
CACCGTTTCGCCGACGTAGGCCGCCAGCGTCGTTGAGATGTAGCGGAGGCTTTGGAAGTGAATCCCATCAGCTCGGACCTGTCGTGCCTTGGCCACCTGGATCAGCAGTAGGTCCAGTTGCTCCAGCGAATCCGGCATACGCGGCAGGAAACCATTGGCCTCCCAGCGTTCGGCGGGTGGCGTCTTCGTTTCCGCATTTTCGCGGCGGTGGTACACGTCCAGCAGGAAGACGCGGAACCTCGTGTCGAACTCCGCCAAGGTCAGCGTTGGCTTTCCGCGCACCGCGCCGCTAGCCGGAGCATAGCCGTCCAACTCGCACAAGAACATCTCGTTCACAGTCGAGAAGAACTTTTCGATGCTGCCTCGGCCCCTGGGCTTGCCGGGAATGGAGAATACCAGCCGTATCTTCAGGTCCGCGCCCACTTGTTCCGGATGTTGGGACGTGAAGTCGCTCCCGTTGTCCGTGTAGAGAACGTCAGGGATGCCGCACACGATCCAGCGCGAATCCTCTTTGCGCCAGATCGCCTGACGCAACGCCAGAGATGTGTTCAAGGCGGAGGGGTCTTCGAAGGAGAGGAAGTACCCGGCAACAGCGCGGCTATGATCATCGATCACCGTGGTGAGCCACGGTTTCAAAACGAACCCAACTCCGCCCTCGTGATATCCTATACCAAGCTGGCTACCCTAGCCGCCGGAGTATTAGCTTGGCATTTAAGTCCGCCCAAACCGCACTCGATCTGCTTATCCTAACCGTGGTTCAACGCAGAGGGCCATTGCATGGCTATGGCATTGCCCTAGCAATTGAAGAGTTGTCCGAAGACGCCCTCCGCGTAGAGGAAGGCTCCCTTTATCCAGCCCTCCACCGCATGGAGGAAACCGGTTGGATTTCCGCCGAATGGAAGTTGACGGAAAACAACCGTCGCGCCCGAATTTATCGGGTTACGCGGGCGGGAAAAAAGCAGTTGGAAGCGGAAACAGTCCGCTGGACCAATTACTCGGCTGGAGTTTCCCGCATACTGCGTTTGGCGTAAGACTTGTAGGGCAGGTTGTTAACCTGCGGCCGATTGGTAATCGGCCCGTGGCGCATCCGTGAATCGGTCCGTAGGAGAAGACATGTCCTGGTTTTCACGACTAAAAAACGCTCTCACTCCCAAGCAGCTCGACGAAGAACTAGCCGACGAGATGCGCGACCACCTCGAACGCAGAGCCGAAGGCTTGACCCAGCGCGGCGCATCTCCCGAAGAAGCGCGGCACTCGGCCCTTCGACGCTTCGGCAACGCCACGCTCCTCCGCGAACAGAGCCGCGAGGTGCGCCTCTGGTCCACCCTCGAAAGCGTGCTGCAAGACATACGGCACGCCTGGAGGGGGATGCGGAAGAGTCCCGTCTTCGCGATCACAGCGGTCCTATCCCTGAGCTTGGCTATCGGTGCGAACACAGCTATTTTTTCAATCGTCGATGCGGCTATGCTGCGGCCTTTGCCGGTTCCGCAACCTGACCGGCTGTTTACGCTGGCTTCGCCCGGCTTGACGCAGCCAGGAGAAGAAACGGAACATGAAGTGGAATCTTTCAGTTACCCTTTGTACCAGCAATTGGGCGCAGCCGCCGGCACTACGGCGCGTCTGGCGGTTTTCAGCTATCCCAATCGGGTAGAGGCGCGAGTTGGCGGTGCTGGCTCCGTGCTAGAGACCCTCGAAAGGCAGTTCGTCTCCGGCGACGCCTTCGAGATCGCTGGCGTAACGCCAGCTCTGGGCCGCCTGTTCTCGCGCGCAGACGATCGGATTCCAGGAGGGCATCCTCAAGCGGTGTTGAGTCATGACTATTGGTACCGGCGATTCGCGGCGGACCCAGCGATCCTAGGTCGAGTTCTGCAGATCGAGCGGAAGAGTTATACGGTGATCGGGGTGACGCGCGAGGGCTTTTTCGGGATCGAGCCCGGAAAGTTCATTGATGTCTGGGTGCCTTCGATGATGTACGACAAAGCGGCCTTCACCAACCCTGGCTGGGGCTGGTTTCGCATTTTGGGCCGTCTTAACCGCACGACGAGCCGTGGGCAACTGCTGGACCGCCTGCAACCGGTGTTTCATGATTTTCAGGAGGTGCGCGTAAAAATGTTCGCCACCATGCCGCCAGCCATCGTGAAGCAAGTTCGCGAGCTGAAGCTTCGCATCCACCCCGGCGCCGCCGGAGCATCCAGCTTTCGAAAAACCTTCGAGCGCCCCTTGTGGATCGTGCTGGGAGTGGCAGTGGGTATTCTTCTCATCGCGTGCGCGAACGTGGCCAGCCTCTTGCTAGCACGATCCACGGCTCGTTCGGCTGAGATGGCCATGCGCATTTCATTGGGCGCAGGACGAGGACGACTTGCCAGGCAACTGCTCACCGAAAGCCTCCTGCTCTCTCTGCTCGCGGGCGGAGCAGGCTGGCTACTGGCTCGTTGGACAGCCCCGGCGCTGGTGGGCTTGCTTTCCAAACAGAGCGATCCGGTGCGCTTCGCTCTCGCTCTGGACAGCCGCGTGTTGCTGTTTTGTGCCGCCGTCTCCACGCTCGCCGCTGTCGGTTTTGGGATGCTGCCTGCGTGGCAAGCTGCGGGAGTTAATCCCATTCTGACTCTGAAAGGGTCGTCTGGCCAAGCCAGCAGGCTGCGGCTGGGCCGCTTCTTCGTGGGGCTTCAAGTGGCCTGCGCTTTTTGCCTCGTGATGGCCGGAGCGGCGTTCCTCTTCAGCCTCAGAAACCTGTTTGCTGTCGATACGGGCTTCAATCCGGAGGGCGTAACGGTGCTGACCATCAACACGGATGCCGAGACCCGCAAAAAGGTGGAGCAACGTCAACTGATGGACCAACTTCGGCACCGCATGGCGGCCATGCCAGGGGTGGAAGGCACTGCGCTCGCGAATTACGCCATTTTTGAAGGGAGCAGTTGGTCGGACCAGGTTATCCTGCCCGGCAAGCCTCCTTCCGAGCGCGAAGAGCTCTTCTACGCAGTCTCGTCCGGCTACTTTTCCACGCTCCGGACTCCGTTTCTGAGCGGGCGCGATTTCTCACCCGGCGATGAGTCCGCTACTCCGCAGCCCGCGATCGTGAATCGCGCGTTCGCCCGCAAATATTTCAGCGATGAAACCCCTCTAGGTCGGGAGTTTGAGCGCACCGAAGGAAACAAGCGGGTACGATATACGATAGCCGGAGTGGTCTCGAACACCCACTATGGCACTTTGCGAGTAGGAGCTCAGCCCATCGTCTACGTCCCTGTGGCAGGTGAATCTTCTTTCTCGCTGTATGTGCGCTCGCCACTGAGCACGGGGTCGGTTGCGCGGTTGGCGGAGCGGGAAGCGCAGGCGGTCGGATCCGGTATGCGGGTTCGGGAGATCAGGCCGTTGCAAACTCTGGTAGGAAACACGATACTGCGCGAAAAATTGTTAGCGGGCATTGGCGGCGTGTTTGCGGTGCTGGGACTGCTCCTGGCCGCTATCGGCTTATTCGGCTTGTTGAATTATTCGGTGGCGCGCAGAACGAAAGAGATCGGGATTCGAGCGGCCCTGGGGGCGCGGAAAGGAGAGATCGTCATGCTGGTGGCGAGGGATCTGTTTGCCCTGGTGGGCGCAGGACTCATCGCAGGCTTGGCGGGATCGCTGGCGGTCATGAATGTATTTCAGTCGATGCTCTTCGGGGTCCGCCCGGCCGATCCGCTCGTGGTGGGAACGGCTGCGGGGATTTTCCTGGCCACGGCGCTGCTGGCTGGAGTTTGGCCAGCGCGCCGGGCAGCGGGCGTCGATCCGATGGTGGCCTTGAGGCACGAATGAGGTGCAAATATATAAGCTCATGGCCTCGATCAGCGTTCGTAATCTCATCAAGCGGTATTCCAAATCGAAAACCAACGCCGTCGACGGAGTGTCTTTCGAAGTAAATCCCGGCGAGATCTTCGGCCTTCTAGGACCGAACGGCGCAGGCAAAACCACCATCATCGGCGTCCTCACCACCGCGATCATACCCACTGACGGCTCCGCCTCAATCAGCGGAATCGATATCGCCCAGGATCCGATTCAGGTAAAGCGGCGCATTGCGGTGGTGCCGCAGCAGAGCAATCTGGACCGCAGTCTGAGAGTCCGCGAGATCCTAACCTTTCATGCCGCTTATCATGGCGTGGCCCGCAAAGTGCGCGAGGAGTTGGCTGACCGGCTGCTCGATGAGCTCGGGCTTGGCGAACGAAAAAACGAGAAAGTGACCCGCTACTCCGGCGGGATGGCTCAGCGCGTGATGATCGCCCGCGCCTTGATGCATTCGCCAGATGTCCTCTTCCTCGATGAGCCGACGAATAATCTAGATCCTCAGTCGCGGCTCTTTTTGTGGGAGCGGATTCGCGCTCTCAACGCCGCCGGAAAGACCATACTGCTCACCTCGCACGACATGGACGAAGCCGACCAGCTCTGCCATCGAATCGCCATCATGGATCACGGAAAAATACTGGTGAACGATACGCCTGCGGAACTCAAGAAGCTGATCCCTGGCGGCACTGTGCTGGAGGTGCGGCTGTCCGTTCCCGATGCGAGCGTCGCAAGTCACTTAACTGTGGCATTCCGCGCGATGCCGGGAGTGAGTAAAGCGGACGAGCCAACGGTAGAAGCCGACTCCGGTATCTCTACCTTCCGCATCTACGGCGAGTCGGTAAATACGCTGGTCGGACCGGCGGCCCAGGCCGCGCTCTCGGCAGGCGCGCAAGTTCGCGACCTAAGCGTAAAGCAGCCGTCGCTGGAAGAAGTCTTTATATACATGACGGGGAGGCATTTGCGCTGATGGTGGAAAGAAGTCGGACATGGCTGGCGGCCAACGCGTTCCTGGCCATCTTGCGCCGCGATTTGGTGGTGACGGGGCGCGAAATCGTTCCATTCTTCCTGCAAGCTCTCATGCAGCCGCTATTTTTCCTGTTCATCTTCGGCAAGGTTCTGCCTGGGATCGGACTCGCTTCCGGCAACTTCGGCGCGCTCATGATTCCCGGCATCGTCGCGCTCACCGGGATGATCGCTGCGATACAGGGAGTTACTCTACCCTTGGTCTTAGACCTGGGCTTCGCTCGGGAAATCGACGACCGTTTACTATCTCCGCTCCCTGTCTGGCTGGTCGCGGTGGAAAAGGTGCTATTCGGCGCTATCAGAGGAACCCTCGCGAGTTCCGTAATTTTCCCGCTCGGGTGGCTGATCCTGGGGTCGGCTTACACCGTCCGGACGGATCGGATCGGGACCCTGATCTGCATGGTTGTGCTGACCGGCTGCGTAGGGTCCACCATTGGCTTGCTGATCGGAACCGTGATCCGGCCGGAGCACATCAGCCTGATGTTCACGCTGATCTTTACCCCGCTTCTATTCACCGGCTGCACGTATTATCCTTGGGGAGCGCTAACGAACATACGGTGGTTTCAAGTAGCGACGCTCTTCAATCCGTTGACGTATGCGGCGGAAGGATTGAGATATTCCATGGTGCCCCCAATGGGCGGCCATGAGCTGCGAACGCTTGGACTATTTTGGATTCTAATCGCGCTAGGAACTTCGGTGATTGTCACCTTCGTGATTGGGACGCGAACGTTTTACAAGCGCGTGGTGAGTTAGGCACACGAGCGAATGACTATTGGTGAAATGGGGATTGCGCTATCCTCAAAGCGAATAGAGCGATTATGACTTTACCGAGCGCAGTGCCGAGACAACCCCAGATCAATGCGGCGGTGGCCTAAGTTGCACAGCAGGAGTCACCCGACGTGCAGCATATCCGCTACGAGGTCGGGAATGACTGGAGCGGCGACCCAGCTCTGTTCTTTCGGGTTTTGCTTTCCGATGAGGCCAGTAAAGAAAGCAATCTGCGGGATGTAACAAGGCGGATCGAGTCAAGGATTTCTAAGAAGCTTGATTTCCTTGGGATCGACATTTTTGCGTACTTCAACTACCGCAGCCAATCTGAGCAAGCCGAGATGCGAGGCCCAGAATGGGCATGACGGATGCCATTCGCCGACGATCTTGAACAGGCTTACGATCTTGCAATACAAACGAGGCAACCAACCCAAAGCAGGCTAGCCTCCGACGCGCAGTATCGACAGCCTACTACTCACTGTCTCATCTCTTGATGGAAGAAGCTGTCAGCAGATGGGCGGTGGAGCGGCAGCGGAGCATCCTTGCGAGAACCTTTGAACACGGCAAGATGAAGGGTATCTGCGAAGAAATTTTGAAAGTCTTCAAGAGCGGCGGCGATCTTCGGACCGTCGTGAGCGTGCTTACCCTTGCGAGTGATGCTTTCGCTGCATGGCGTGCTATTCGCACACAGGACGCCGCTCAGGATTTCCTGCTTCAGTTATTTCTGCCCAAATCTTCCCGTCAGTGAGCTGTTAAGCTCCCACCGACACAGACATCAATAACCGATCCACCACGGCATCGAACGGAGGCGTATTCGCAAAGGAGTACAGTTCTCCGCCTTCCTCGATGTCTTTCGCAAGCAGTTCTTCTATCTGCGGATCGGATTCAGTGAAGGCCTGATCGAGCTCCCGTGCAGCCTCGGAAAATTCGCGGTGCCGAGCGAGCACACAAGCAAACGCATAATGAATGGTCGCAGTCACCCGCGAGTCGGATGCCAGCGCAAGCGCTTGGTTGAAATGCGCCCGAGCCGTCTGCGCATCGCTCGATGAAAATAGAACGCCGAGCGCGCGATACACTTGGGCCATCTCAGTGTTCATGTAGCGGATCCGGCCCGCCAGTTGAAGATATTCTCGACCGTTGACGCCCACTGGAACCGCCGGCGAAAAGGGTGGATTCGAGTGATCCCGCAGCGCATATTCCAGGTTCGTCTTCACTTCGCGCAGCTCGGCGATGGTGGCGCCAAGCTGATCCTGAATGGATGCGATCACGCGATCCGTCTGGCGGCTCATCACTTGCAAACCCAATCCCGGTGCCAGAAGAAACAACAGCGAACACAGACCAGCCAAGCCAAAAAGAAGTAGCGAGAGTACTTGTAGGTCTTCAATGCGACGAGCGTCGTGAGCAAATTGCTCCAGATGCCAGACGAGTTCCCAATCGAGGAGCACGATTCCCAGAGCCGCAGCCAACCCGAGCCCCATTAAGATTTTCCGCAGCCAATTCATTCGTTGGCTTCATTGTATCGGGCATTGCCGGGATTCCAATGCAGACAAGCGTACTTAACGTACTATGCCCAGAAGCCTACCAACGCGGCAGAATCCGCTTCCAAGCGGGGTCAATCCGCCGCTGCATTTCCGCTTCGTCATCGCGTTTGCGATACGCAAGTTTGTCGTACCGTTCACGGCCGCGGGCAAGCTGATCGTAATCAAGATCCACACCCAATCCCATTTTAGTCTTGGACAGCACGACGCATCCGTTCACAATAGGAACCCGCCCGCCCTCCACCACTT
>JANXQZ010000209.1 GCA_025353235.1 Bryobacterales bacterium | reverse complement strand
CCCTCCCGTCCGGGTTAATTAAAGCTGCTCGAGGGCTGCTGCCCGCCGTCACGCAAGCTCGAGGGACTCGGCATTTGGTTCTATTCCAGCATCCTTTGGGAGGTGGCGCAGGCGGCCAAGCTGGGGCCTCCGTCTGGACCGAAATGGTTCAGCAAGCGCGAGCGAGCAAAGTGACCGTCCACTGTCTTGGACCACTGGACTCGCCCGACATGAGGGAGCTTTGCTTGAAAACCGACGGCTCCTATTGGTCGGTTTCTTCCATTGACGAGATTCCCGCAGTGCTCGAAGCGTTGTGTGCCGGAGTGATCAACCGCTATCGAATAAGATACCGCTCGCCATCGTTAGACGCGCTGCCCTCATCCATCCTGAAGGTGCAGGTAAACGCCACGCTGGGAGTCGGCCAAGAGATTTTAGTTCGCGCTACGACAGCCGTTCCCGATTCTGCCCTAGCCCTGGCCGGGTGAAGACTCAGCCGTGTCGAATAACAAGCACGTCGCCGTCCTTTACGATGTACTCCTTCCCTTCGAGCCGGAGCAGGCCCTTCTCCCGGACGCCGGGATATCCGTTCAAATCGACGAGCGCCTTCCAGTTAACCACTTCAGCTCGAATAAACTTGCGCTCGAAATCGCTATGGATGGCTCCTGCCGCCTTGGGAGCGGTACTGTTCATGTTGATAGTCCACGCACGCACCTCCGTCTCGCCGGCAGTGAGGAACGACATCAATCCCAGCAGGGCATAAGTAGCGGAGATCAGCCGCTCAAGGCCGGAGTCCTTCAATCCATAGCTGGCCAAATACTCCAACTGTTCCGCCCTCGGCAATTCGGACAACTCCGCTTCTATCTTTCCACAGATGGCGGTGACGCCGGTGTTCCTTCTCCCGGCGAGCGGGCCTTGCCGATACTCCTCCTCCACTTCGTGCATTCGCGGACCGTCTTCTTCTCCGATATTCAGGACGAAGAGCATGGGCTTTTGCGAAAGGAACTGAAAACCGCGGATGGTCTTCTCCTCGTCCGCCGTGAACTCCTGGGTGCGCAGCGGCATGTCGGATTCAAGCGCAATCTTACAGCGCTCCAGCAGTGCAAACTCCCGATCCAGTTCCGGGCTTTTCCCCTTCTTGCGATCTTTCTCCAGCCGTTCCATGCGCTTTTCCACCACCACCAAATCGCTAAGGATCAATTCGGTATCCACATCCTGCATATCGCGAATCGGATCCACCGAACCTTTTTCGTGCGGCACTGTATCGCTCTGAAAAAGACGAAGCACGTGTGCCAGTGCGTCGGCGACACGCATGCTGGCCATGTAGCTAGGATCGCGCAAAGCCTCTTTCGAGATAGCCGGAAAGTCGAGATACTCAACCGTGGCGTAGGTGATCTTTGGCGGATCGAAAATTTTGGCGAGCGCCTCCAAGCGCGCATCCGGAACTTTGGTCATTCCCACGCGCGCTTCCATATTGCCGACGCGGGTGGACTCATGGACCCCCGTAAGAATTGTGAACAGGGACGTCTTGCCCACCATTGGCAGGCCAACAATTGCAGTTTTCATTTTGGGAGATTTAGAGCGGTACCTTTACCAGGGTTAAAATTTCCTGCAGAATGCGCTCGGTCATTTCAGCGCCCCGCTGTGACAGGGACGCCCGTGGATTGATCGCGATGCGGTGCGCGCAAACCGGAATGATCAGGCGCTTAACATCGTCCGGGATGACGTAATCGCGGCCCTCGAGCATCGCGAGCGCCTGAGTGGCGCGGTACAAAGCTTGTGCGCCGCGAGGACTCACGCCGAGAGCCAACGATTCGTGTGCACGGGTCTTCTCAATGATGGCCAGCATGTAATCCACGAGAGACTCGTCCACCGCAATGCGATTCACCTGGCCTTGGAGTTGCAGCAGATCCTCGCCCGAGATGACGGGGCGCATGTCGTCACTCGGGTTGCGAGCAGAGTGCCGAAGAATCTCGCGCTCCGCTTCCCGGTCCGGGTAGCCGATCCGCATGCGCATGAGAAAACGATCGAGTTGCGATTCGGGAAGAGGATAGGTGCCATGATGTTCCACCGGATTCTGCGTCGCGATCACCATGAACGGCTGCGAGAGCGGATACGAATGGCTCTCGATGGTGACCTGCATCTCATTCATCGCCTCAAGCAGCGCCGATTGCGTCTTGGGCGTGGCGCGATTGATCTCGTCCGCGAGCAGGAAATTCGTGAAGATGGGTCCTGTTTTGAACTCGAAGTCTTGCGTGTGGGCGTTGTAGATGGTGACGCCCAGAACATCGCTGGGCAGCATGTCGCTGGTGAATTGAAGACGATGAAACTCGCACTGGACGGAGCGGGCCAACGCGTGCGCGAGTGTGGTCTTGCCCACCCCGGGCACATCTTCGATCAGCAAGTGACCCTTGGCCAACAGGCACACCAGTGTGAGGCGCACCACCTCCGGCTTGCCGCGAATCGCTCCGGATAGCGCCGACTCCAGTAGGTTCAGTTTTGTGAGCGCCACTGGCGCGGCTACCATTAAGCTCATTGTAACGCGGCGGTCTTTTATACTGACTCTTGCCTCCTTCCATCTTGTCCGCAAGGGTCATCTCCTGGTGTTTGGCCGTTGCATTGGCTGGCTTGTTCGTGCTGGCCGTTTATCGAGCGGCATCGCAGCCGATTACCGTGGACGAGGCCAGCGTGTACCAAAGCTACATTCAGGACCAGCCGATGATGAACATTCTGACCCGGCCCTATGCTTCCGCGAATCATGTATTGCAGACGCTCCTGATGTACACCTCAGCCCGCTTGTTCGGCTCATCGGAATTGGCGTTGCGCTTGCCCTCGCTGGTTGGCGCGGCACTGACTCTCTGGGCGTTGTGGAGAATTGCCGGAGCTTTCCGCTATAAGATATTGGGAGCGCTCGCCGCCGGACTGGTCGCAGTAAATCCGATGATCCTCGATCATCTTAGCCTCGCCCGCGGCTACGGCTTGGCGCTCGGACTGTTCCTGTGGGCTGTCTTCTTCGGGTTGGAGCGGAGATTCGTCCCGGCGGGACTGCTAGTAGGGCTCAGCGTAGCGGCTAACTTGACGTTCGCCATCCCATGCGCGGCGCTAGCGCTCGTCATCTTATCTTCGGAAAGGAACTGGAGATCGGCTGCCTTGTATTGCGGAGCCGTTTTGGCGGTGGCAGCTCCCATTCTTTTCAAGCCTCTTTCATCGGCAAAGCTCGGAGAATTTTATCTGGGAAGCGTCTATTTTGGAACCTTCGTGTCGGACTTAAAGGGTCCGCTGTATGAAGTGTTTCATCAGGGCGGTCCGGGTCTGGGGCAATGGGATTACTACTACAACGTCGGCATGGCAATGGTTGAGTCATGGATTTACCCGGCGATGCTGGTCCTAATTGCGGCAGCTTGCACCGTGGTTTATTCGGCCAAACTTCAGCGGCTGCTAGGAGGGACTTTGCTGCTTTCCTTGCTGTTTGTAGTTGGGGCCCACCGCATTTTTCACCTGCTGTATCCATACCAGCGCACAGGCTTGTATTTGCTAGCTCTGTTCCCGCTTGGGTATCTCTCGGCAGCGGATGCGATCTGCGATCGCGGACTCCCTGGACGCATCGCAGCTTTCCCGGGCATCGTCCTCATGGCTGCCCTGCTGCTGGTTTTCGGAACTGAGTTGCATCGTGGATTCTTCGTGGAATGGCCCTACGCGTCCGAGTCCAAAGTGCTGCTGGAAGCCGTTCGCGAGCGCCAACCCGCTGGTGGCCGGCCAGTCCGCATT
>JANXQZ010000378.1 GCA_025353235.1 Bryobacterales bacterium | reverse complement strand
GCAGGGCGAACACGACGCCGATGAAGCGCGCAGAACCGCCGTGTTCAGCGCCAAGGTGGCTCCGATTAGGCCTTTCGGCATGAAGCGAATTGAGATGGAGTATACCGAGCTTCTGCCTGTTGAGCGGTTCGAATCGTTCCTCGCTGTTCCGTTGCGGCCAGATGCTTATCGCCTGCAGACCGCTGGAAAGCTTACCGTGACCTTCGAGCTGATCTCTGCGCATGCCTTGAAAGACTTTCAGGTGATGAGCAAGGCATACCAGGTACAGATCACCGAGAAGAGTGCCAATCGCGTGAAATTTGTATTTTTGGGCGCGTCCGTTAAGCTGACGGAAGATCTGGCCGTGAAGTATACGCTCGAGTCGAAGGGCGGCGACCATTTGGAAATTCTGACGCATCGCGATGCAGCGAGCGAGCCGGGGTTTGTGGAGGCGTCGGCCTTAATCGCCGGGTTCAAGGCAGGGTCGTCCGATTCGGTAGGGCCCAAGACAGTAGTGGCCCTTTTCGATACATCGCTCTCCATGCAATGGGAAAAATTGGAGCGCAATTATCAAGCGCTGGAAACGCTCTTGAAGAGCCTCACGCCGCTGGACAAGTTCAATGTGCTGCTCTTCAACTCCGCAGTTACCCCGCTTCAGAGTTCGCCGGTGGCCGTGATTCCGGACTCGGTGGAGAAGGCTCTGGCGTTCGTGAAGGCGAGCCGTTTGCGAGGCGGAACGAATTTGCAAGGTGCGCTAGAGGCGGGGCTGGCGCAATCGTCGGGTGCCGATACGTATTTGGTTTTGTTGACCGATGGCGGCGCGAATCAGGGCATCATTCAGAACGGCAAATTGGCCGAATGGTACAGCGCGAAATGGAAAGGGGGGAGGCAGCCTCGCACGTACGTGTTTGCCGTTGGCGACGACGCGAATGTTCCGCTGCTCAAGATGCTGGCGCGGAATGGAGGCGTGCTCGAGTGGGTACGCTCCACGGAGCCAGTCGAGTTTAAGCTGAATGCATTCTTAGGGAAACTTGGCCGTCACCCGGTGGAGAATTTCCGTTTGGCTGCGCCCTCAGTAGACATGATCTACCCGCTTCGGGAGAATCCGTTTCCTGGCTCAATTCAATCGTGGGTAGGACAATACCGAGCGCAGGTTCGCAAGGTGGACTTCAAGGCGACAGGTATGCGGGACGGTAAGCGGCTCGAAATGAGCGCGTCCGCAACGCTGCCCGCGCAGGAGTCGCAGCATCCTGATCTGCCGCGCGCGTGGGCCAAGGCTCGAGTAGATGCTCTGCTGGAAAAGATCGAGCGCGAGGGCGAGGACCAAGCGAGCATCGACGAGATCATCCGGCTCTCGACCAAGTATAAATTCGTAACGCCCTACACATCTTTTCTGGCAGCCCCCCGAGCGCTGCTGCGGCCGCGCTTGATCCGGCCGGGCGATCCGTTGCTGCGTGTTCGGACAGATGTATCGATCGTTTCAGTGGTGGCACTCTTCCCGTTCGGTCCAGTGAAGAAGTTGCGCTATTTGCCCGACGAGGACACTTGGCAAACACGCTTCCTGGCGCCGAGCGATCTGGAGGATGGGGTTCATCGGGTGCGGCTGGTGATGCGGGATAAGGGCGGACATGTGTATCGTGAGTCGAAGACGTTCGTGATTGCGAGCAAGCCGCCGATCGTGCGCGTGAAGCTGGATTCCAATCGAGTGCAGCGCGGGAATCGGGTGGGCCTGCGGGTGAGCGCTTCGCAAACGACCCGCACGGTGACGGCACGGATGTATGGCGCACAGCCGGTGCGGCTGCATTGGAATCCGGAGATGAGTTCGAGCACGGGGTCGCTATTTGTTCCGGCCCATCTCGCTCCGGGAAGGTATACGGTCACGGTAACGGCCGAGGACTTCGCGCATAATATTGGCAGCCAGGAGGTGTCCATTGAAGTGGAACCGTAAGGCTTGTCAGAGCCGCCTGGAAAGGCGGCTGCAGCCAAGATTGGCTGCCCCACAAAGTCGCAGAAGAAAGCAGGATCTTGTAGTACAAAGCTGCAGAAGAGATCAGGATGATGTAGTACAAAGCAGCAGAAGAGATCAGGTTGTTGTAGCACAAAGCACCAGAAGAGATCAGGTTGTTGTAGTACAAAGCACCAGAAGAGATCAGGATCTTGTAGCACAAGGTAGCAGAAGAGATCAGGTTGTTGTAGCACAAAGCACCAGAAGAAGTCAGGATCTTGCAGTACAAAGCAGCAGAAATCAGGTTGTGGGTCGGTGTGGGGCGGCCAATCCTGGCCGCAGCCGGCTTTCAGCCGGCTCAAAGCTTGTTGCCATCGCACTCCTATTCACCCTAGCTTTCACAGCCAAAGCCGACCTGTCCCGCTGGATACAAGACATCGCGTCTCCAAGCGCCCTACAAGCCGTCTTTTTCCGCCCCATGCCGCTGCCCGGTGGTCCCGTCGCAGTCCGCCGACCCCCCAAAGAAACCCGGCCTG
>JANXQZ010000113.1 GCA_025353235.1 Bryobacterales bacterium | reverse complement strand
GAGTGGCGAGATCTACGGATTCAAGCGGCCGCCGCAGCGTCGAGATGGGCTTGAGGAAGCCTCGGACCAGCACGTCCTGCCCGTTGGTCATGCCGCCTTCCAGTCCGCCCGCGCGATTGGCACCGCGCGTAAATTTGCGCTCTTCGCGATTATAGTGGATGGTGTCCTGCACCTTTGAACCGAACGCCTCCGATCCTTCAGCGGCAAATCCGATTTCTACGCCTTTCACGGCCTGCATCGAAACGATGGCCTGCGCCAGTCGCCCATCCAGGCGCGTGTCCCACGTGATGTGCGAACCCAAACCAATCGGCAGGTTATGCGCGACCACTTCGAAGACGCCGCCCACGGTGTCGCCGGTGCGGAAAGCCACGTCTACCACTTCCTTCATGCGCTGCTCGGTTTCGGGATCCACGCAACCAAGCAACACCTCATCCTTCTTGCTGAGCGCGACCAGTTCTTCCCATTCCGCGTTGCGCTCCAGCCGAGCCGTTCCAACCGCGATCACGTGGCTCAGGATCTCGATTCCGAATTGGCCGAGGAAGGCTTTGGTCAAGGCACCAACGGCTACGCGCGCGGCAGTCTCGCGGGCGCTGGCGCGCTCTAAGATATAGCGAGCATCGTGGTAATCGTATTTGATCGCCCCAGCCAGATCGGCATGGCCCGGACGGGGTCGCGTAACCGGCTTACGCTTGTCGTCGCCTCCGTCGGTGTCTTCTACGGGCAGAGCTTCGGTCCAGTTTTTCCAATCGGCGTTGCGGATGATGATCGCGATGGGCGATCCGATAGTGTGCGAATGCCGCACGCCAGCCACGATCTCGGCGCGGTCCGTTTCAATTTTCATGCGCCCGCCTCTTCCGAACCCCTGCTGCCTGCGCCACAGTTCGCGATTGATCGCGTCAAGCGATACTGGAATGCCTGCAGGCAGGCCAATCAAGGTCGCGACGAGACACTCGCCGTGGGATTCTCCCGCTGTTTCGAATCGAAGCATGTAACGAATCTTTTATGGTATCGCGGACCATCGCAGACCATCGCAGACAATGTTACATTGAACGGAAATGCCCGCTCGCGTGTTGACCTTCGAGGAGTTGCGAGGACTGACCGGCCAGGAGGTAGGCGTAAGCGACTGGCTGACCGTCACGCAAGAAATGATCGGCCGGTTTGCCGACCTCACGCATGACAATCAGTGGATCCACGTGGACCCCGAACGAGCACGCGCCGAATCCAAGTTCGGAACCACCATCGCGCATGGATTTCTCACGCTTTCGCTGCTCAGCTACCTTTCCCATCAGGCAGTGGAAGTGAAGGGAGATTTCAAAATGACCGTGAACTACGGGTTGAATCGGGTTCGTTTCGTGTCGCCAGTGCCGGCGGGATCGCGCGTTCGGGGCCGTGTAGCGGTCCATGAGGCGGGCGATCAGCAAGTGATTTGGCTAGTCACTGTGGAACTGGAAGGCGCTAGTAAACCGGCGCTCGTGGCCGAGTGGATCGCCAGGTTTTACTAGCGGCGCTACGATGAGTGCCTGGACGCAGGCTCAGACCCCGATCTGAGAAACGTGCCTTTCTCCAGTTCCTCAAACGCTTGCCGAAGCTGATCCTGCGTATTCATCACGATGGGCCCGTACCAAGCGACTGGCTCTTCGATCGGTTTGCCCGATACCAGCAGAAACCGGATTCCGTCCTCTCCAGCTTGTACTTCCAGCTCATCTCCGCTATCAAACACAACCAGCGAGCGGTTATCCGCTTCGGAAGGAGGCTTGGTAACGGCCCAGCCAACACCCTCGGTGGGCACGGCAAGAGGTCCGGAGGCGTTGCAAAACTTCCCGCTGCCAGCGAATACATAAGCGAACGCGTGGCGCGTAGTCTCCACGGGAAGAATCTTCCTCTTGCCCGGCGGCACAGATATATCAAGATAGATGGGTTCGGCCGCGATCCCGTCTACCGGGCCTCTCTTGCCCCAAAACTCCCCGCATACGATTCGAACCTGCGTCCCGTCGTCATCGGTGAGGACGGGAATTTCAGCCGATTTTACTTCCTGGTAATGCGGCGCAGTCATCTTCAGCGCTGAGGGCAGGTTGGCCCACAGCTGGAACCCATGCATCCGTCCTGTGGCATCGCCCTTCGGCATTTCTTGATGAATGATGCCGCTCCCGGCTGTCATCCACTGGACGTCCCCTGACGAAATCACGCCTTGATTTCCAAGGCTGTCAGCATGCTCCACTGTTCCGTTGAGCACGTAGGTGATGGTCTCGATTCCACGGTGAGGGTGCCATGGGAAACCAGAAAGGTAATCGGCAGGAACGTCGTTTCGGAAGTCATCGAGAAGGAGAAAAGGATCGAAGTCAGAGGTATTCCCGAAGCCAAACGCGCGCCTTAGGTGGACTCCAGCACCTTCAAGAGTGGGTTTTGATTTGATAAGATTTTTGACTGGTCGAATTGACATTCCTAATTCATTTTATAGGCCTTGCCACGGCTCGCTACGCGACCGTTTCTAGCTGCACAACATCAACCTCTGCCGACGGCTGCGGGATGGGTTCGCCGAACTCGGCCATTGTTTCGAGGTGTAGCTGAATCGCCTCTGTTATGTTCCGCTTGGTTTCTTCAAGCGTTCTTCCCGTGGTTGTGCAACCGGGTAGATCTGGAACGTACCCCGCCCAGTTGGTCGCAGCTTTCTCGAACACTACTGCATAGCGCGTCATGGCTCCTGAATTTCCGCCTTTTTCAAAATCGATTTCAATGTTCCAATCGGAAGATCGTCGTTCCAATTACCTCTTTGTCGCACCTGGCGCCACTGCATCGATTCTAACAATTTCACCACATCTCGCACCTTCATTGGGGATTAACAGCAAGCGCCAGCGCGCCGTAGAG
>JANXQZ010000077.1 GCA_025353235.1 Bryobacterales bacterium | reverse complement strand
TCATCGGGGCTCCGCTTGATCTCGGTGCCGGACGTCGCGGAGTCGACATGGGACCGTCCGCCGTGCGCGTGGCGAACCTCAACAGTCGGCTTGCTTCGCTGGGTTACGAGGTGGAAGACTTGGGCAACGTCCCAGTAGCGCAACAGGAAGCCGAACCGCCTGGCCCTCATAACGCCAAGTATCTTCCTCAGATCACCGCAACCTGCACGAGCTTGGCGACTATGGTGGAACAGGCCATGGATCGCGGCCACTTTCCCGTTGTGCTGGGCGGCGATCATTCCGTGGCTATCGGAACGGTATCGGGAGTTGCGGCCCACTTGCGCCGCACAGGCGGAAAGCTCGGCCTGCTCTGGATCGACGCCCACGCCGACATGAATACGCCCGAAAGCAGCCCCAGCGGCAACGTTCACGGCATGCCGCTGGCGTGCATCGTCGGCCTGGGGCCGAGCGATCTCACTCACATCTCCGGATTCGCGCCCAAGGTGGATGCGAAGAATGTCGCGCTCATCGGCATCCGTTCGGTGGATGAAATCGAGCGCGGCCATGTGCAGCAATCCGGCGTGCATGTGTTCACCATGCGGGACATTGACGAGCGCGGCCTGCTTACCGTAATGGAAGAAGCGCTTTCCGTCGTCAGCGATGGCACGGCCGGCTTCCATGTATCGTTCGACATGGATTCGGTGGACCCGCGCGAAGCTCCCGGCGTCGGCACTCCCGTGAAAGGCGGGATCACGTATCGGGAGGCGCACCTCGCGATGGAGTTGCTATGCGACTGCGGAACGGTGACGTCCATGGAAGTGGTGGAAGTGAATCCGGTGATCGATGAAGCCAACCGGACGGCGGACTTGGCAGTGGAACTCGTCATGTCTGCGATGGGCAAGCGCATCCTATGAAGCTTCGCGTAGCGGTCATCTATGGAGGGCGCAGCGGCGAACATGAGATATCTCTGCGCTCGGCAAAATCCATCATGGAAGCCATGGATGCGGAGAAGTACAAAATCCTGCATTTCATGATCGCGCAAGATGGCAAGTGGCGACCCAAGCCGATCCTCCCGGAACCGCATGGCAATCCCGAAATCGACGTAGTTTTCCCCGTTCTGCATGGGACGTTCGGCGAGGACGGAACCATTCAAGGCCTGCTGGAAATGGCCGAACTTCCCTACGTCGGAGCGGGCGTGCTTGCATCTGCCTGCGCCATGGACAAAGAGATCCAAAAGCGACTGGCGCGCGAGCGGGGCCTGCCTATAGCCGACTTCGTAATCTTGAAGCCGGCAGACCTCCCGAACCTGGAGGAACGCTGCGCCGTGCTGCCGTTTCCTGCATTCGTGAAGCCGGCGAATCTTGGCTCGTCCGTAGGAATTTCGAAGGTCCGCAGTTGGAGGGAGCTGAGGACGGCGGTCGAGTTCGCCATGAAATACGATCGCAAGATCATAGTGGAACGCGGCATCAGCGGGCGCGAGTTCGAGTGCGCCGTGCTGGGGAATGAGAGTCCAGCGGCGTCGCTCCCCTGCGAAATCTTTCCTTCACGCGAGTTCTACGATTACGAAGATAAGTATCTTCTCGATAAGGCCAGAATCGAACTTCCCGCGAATCTCACGCCGGAGCAAACCGCCGAGATGCAGAGCCTGGCGATCGAGTGTTACAAATCAGTGGAGTGCGAGGGAATGGCTCGCGTGGATTTCCTACTGGAAAGCTCCACCGGCCGCATGTTTATCAACGAGATCAACACCATCCCCGGATTCACCTCCATCAGCATGTTTCCGAAGATGTGGGAGCACGCCGGACTAACCATGCCCAAATTGATTGACCGCCTAATCGAACTCGCCCTGGAACGCGCCGAGAAGAAGAAGAGTCTCAGTTATACCCGCGAATGATTCTTCCGTTATTATTCCTGTTTGCCGTCGTACCCTCTACCCAAGACGTCGAGGAATCCATCAAGAAGCTGATCGGCGTTCTCACCACCGTCCAACGCGAGGCGGCGGACCCGGTGAGCTCAGAGCAGGCGATCTATCAGGGTGCGATTCCAGGCATGCTGCGGCGTCTCGATCCACATTCTATCTTCTTCGATCCTACGCAGTTCCAACAATTGCAAGAGATGGAGCGGTCCGAACGCAAAGGTTTTGGGAGCGTCGTCTCGGTGTTGCCGGGACGCGTCATCGTCCTGCAAGCGCTGGCTGGCACACCGTCCGAGAAGTCCGGCCTGTCTCCAGGCGACGAGATCCTCGCGATCAACAACGTCAATCTGGCCAGCCTCTCGTTCGATCAACTGGTCGAGTTCCTGGGCATGGCACGGCAGCAGACAGCCTACCTCGTGGTACGCCGATCCGGGAATGCGCGCCTGCTGCAGCTTACGCTTAACCCGGCCTTGGTGGATGCTCCCAGCGTCGACCGTACGTTCTTGCTCCGCCCAGGCGTCGGCTATGTTCGGGTCGCGAGCTTCGATCCCCAGACTGGCAAGCTGCTGAAACAGGCCATCGAAAAGCTCGGCGGCGATAAGTTGACCGGACTCGTTCTCGACCTGCGCAACAATCCTGGCGGCGTAGTAGATGCCGCGCTGCAATCGGCTGCGCTGTTCCTCAAGCCCGGTCAGAAGATCTTCAGCATTAAGGGCAGAAGTATGAAAGACGAAAACGTGGAGGTTCCGAAAGGGAT
>JANXQZ010000071.1 GCA_025353235.1 Bryobacterales bacterium | reverse complement strand
GCATGAAGGCCATTCTAGAGCAAGTCCCGCAGGAGCCGCGCTCGGGCATTCCTTCTGAGTTGGTCGAGGTGATCGGCCGCTGCCTGGATAAAAATCCAGAAGGCCGCTTCCAGTCGGCGGCGGACCTTCGGGCGGCTCTCGAAAGCTGCGCCGAACTACCTGAGATCGCAACCAGTTCAAAACCGGCACGACGCCACGCCCGGCGGCGAAGAATCCTCTGGCGGGCTCCCCTGTGGCTCACCGCTGCTCTGGCTCTCATAACTGCCCTGCTGCTGGGGATCGTCCTGTTTAAGTGGCCAATCCTGTGGTCCAGCCCGCCCAGCTTTCAGCGCCTGACGTTTCGGCAGGGTTCGATTCTGCGCGCCCGCTTTTCCGGGGATGGAAAGCGAGTCGCCTACACCGCGCGTTTCGTTGGAAGTCCGCTAGCCTCCTACGTGACGACCCCGGGCGGCGGCGATGGCCGCGATCTCGGTTTGCCGGAAGGCAGTTCCATCGTCGCCGTCTCGTCACGAGACGAACTCGCCTTTCGCCTAAAGAACGGTGTCCTGGCGCGGATGCCTCTCAACGGCGGCGCGCAGGAAGAAATAGCAGACGTGGTGCTCGATGCCGACTGGTCTCCCGATGGCGAGAAGCTCGCGGCGGCTCGCCATTCCGGTCCCGATGGGAAATTCCGCATCGAGTACCCGATCGGTTCGGTGGTCTATGAAAGCGAAGCGCAACTGGACCTGGTACGCATCTCGCCCGATGGCGCCCGCGTGGCGTTTAGCTCCGTGGAACGCGACGGTCGGCGACTCTGGGTTACTGACAAAGCCGGACAGCCGAGGATGCTCGGCGATTTCGACAAAGGCCAAGCGCTCAACACCCTCTGCTGGTCTGCCGATGGGAGAGAAATCTGGTTCGGAACAATTGCGCCGCAGGATCGCGGTCTAATCCAGGGTATCCGCATGAACGGGAAGAAGCGGCGCGTGACTTGGATCCCTGGCGGATCACTGGACGATGTGGCCCGGGATGGGCGGGCGCTGGTCGAGAATCTCCGGTCTTTGAGCGGCATCCTGTCCAGCGAGTTGGCGAGCAACTCGGAGCGAGACCTCTCCTGGCACGGCGAAACGATTAACCTGCATCTCACCGGCGATGGCCAGCACGTAATATTCACGGAATATGGGGAGCGAGGCGGACCAAACTATGGGATCTACTCGCGCGGGACGGATGGGTCGGCCGCAGTCCGAGTCGGCGATGGAGAAGCGGTCGCCATCTCGCCCGATGGAAAGTGGGTGTCCGCCTTCAATGCGGGTGGCCACCCGCCCTACTCCCTCTTGTCCGTCCCTTTTTTCAAAACGAACCCAATCGCAATCCCGGGACTGGAGCATGGCTCCGCTGCGGTGGTAGGCTGGCCGGGCGGCGGCGCTTACGTGGTATGGGGCCGCGAAGCGGGGAAACAGCCGCGCCACTTTCGCTGGAATTCAGAAACCCAAGAGCTGAAGCCGATTACGCCGGAGGGTTCCACCCTCGGATACATCAGCGAGGACGGGCGGCGGATCCTCACCGGTGGAACAGACAATCGCCCCTACGTGTTTTCGCGGGACGGGGGCGACCGCCGGGCAGCGCAAGGGCTTGAGCCCGGCTACCTAACACTCGGGTGGGCTAAGGATGGCGAGTCGGTTTTTGTAGCGGCGATTGACGGCGGGGAGCGGCAATTTCAAATTTTCCGAATCGACTTGAGCACGGGGGCCAAAACATCTTGGGCAAAACTGCGGCCAGCGATTGAGGCGGATGGGGTAGTTCCGCGGTCCATCACGCCGGACGGCAAATTCCTCGCGTACGCGTATTATCGGGCGCAAGGCGAACTTTATCTGGCGACGGGATTGAAATGAGGCGGATAGTCCGTCACTAATCCGGACTATCCGCGCTGATGGGTTCTTAACGACGCTGTTACCGCTTATCCGCACCGAGCCCGCCCAAACGGCAGGACCTGCAAATTCCGAATCCGCTTCCTGTTGCCTGAATGAACCCGCACAAGGCGGTGATCCGGGTTAGTTCGGCTGCGCTCAACGTAGCCCGCGCCAAGGGCGTCTCCGACACGCCAAACGTGCCGGCTGGAGTGGCCGGAGTTACGGGAAGCGAGTGGATCGTGGTACCCCATGCGGCCAAACCGCCTCCCGCCGCGATGGAAGCCGGAGTTACGGTGGACGCGTTGCAAACGGCTTGTGAGGAAGCGAGCAACTTCGTCACAACCGAGGTTGGCCGACCAGGCGTAAGCGTATTGCTAACCAGGTCGTTGTTCGCCGATAGCGCCGCAATCCCGTCCGGGGTAACCAGGCAGGTACAGCAGGAGACCAGCTGTTCGTCAGGCGAGAAGACATAAGCATTCACGCACAGATTGCCGTTCTGAGTCGGAAACGGGGTAGTGGAGCTTGATCCAGTATTCGTGATATTAATCACGCTATCGCCAGAAGCAAGATTTGCCGCGTATCCCACCTCGAACGAGTCGGCGGGTATGGATGTGATGTTCGCAGTGGCGACAGCGCCTCCAGGAGTACCAATAGCTGTGATCGGGCCTGTGGTGTTGGTCAACACGCCCGGTGCCGTGGACGTAACGTTCACGCTTACTGTGCAGGCTGCCGCTGCTCCAGCAATGCCGCCAGTCAAGGAAATGACGTTTGTGCCGGGGGTCGCGATCAGAGTGCCGCCGCACGTGCTGGCCGCTCCGTTGGGAGACGCGATCAGCAAGCCTGCCGGAAGCATATCGGTGAAAGCAACGCCTCCCACGGCAGCGATATTGCCGTTGTTCACCGTGAATGTCAACGTGGCCGTATTGCCCACCGTGAGCAACTGCCCTGAAAATGCCTTGGTGAGGGTCAGCGCCGTAGTTGTGCCCTGAACCGCCAGAATTTGAGCGGTAGCCGTGCCGCCGCCAGGAGTGCCTGTGGCTGTGATCGGGCCCGTGACGTTCGTAAACAAGCCGGGCGTGGTGGCAACTACGTTGACGCTTACGGTGCAGGACCCCGCTGCGGGTGTCCCCCCGCCCGTGAGAGAAATAACGGTCGTGCCTGGCGTTGCGGTGACGGTGCCGCCGCAGGTGCTAACCACTCCGCCGGGCGCTATCACCAATCCTGCAGGCAGCATGTCTGTAAAAGCAGCGCCTGTCACGGCAGCGACGTTCGGATTGTTTACGGTGAACGTCAAGATGGAGGCAGTTCCCACGATGAACATCGGCGTGGAGAAACCCTTCATGAGAGTCAGCGGCATAATCGCGGCTGCCGACACCGTGACGGTAGCCGTCGCGGGGCCGCCCGCAGGGATGCCGGTTGCGGTAATCGCTCCTGTGATGTTGGTAGCTACCCCTGGTGCTGTAGCGGTTACCGTTACGGCGATGGTGCAGGATGTGGATCCGCCAACAGTGCCGCCCGTCAAGGAGATTACGTTGGTGTTCGCTGTCGCATTTACGGCGCCGCAGGTGCTGGATAGTCCGTTGGGCGTGGCGATCACCAAGCCTGGCGGCAGCGTGTCTGTAAAAGCTACGCCTGCCAGGGCTGCCGCATTCGCATTGTTGACCGTGAACGTCAAAGTAGTGCTATCGCCAACGCTAAGCAAGGTGGTGAAAAAAGCTTTGGTAAGAGTTAAGGGCGAAGGCGAAGTTGTCTCGCAACCCGCCGTATCGATGGAAAGATTGTTGGTATCGAGCGTCACAGCCCCGCCCCGCGCCAGAGCTCGACCGCAATTAATCGTGGAGCCGGTGTTGAGGGTAATGCTTGTGAGCGCCAAGATATTTCCTGCGAACGCAGTATTGGTTCCAAGAGTGGCGGAGCTTCCAACCTGAAAGAAAACGCTGTCGCCCTGGCCGCCATTGGTGACAATTACGGACGAGTTGCTGGCGGTGGTCAGCGAGCTCCCGATCTGGAAGACGAACACCGCATTGGGGTCGCCCAGAGAGTTCAGAGTAAGTGTTCCAGTCAACTGGGCCGTCGACGCAAAGCAGTAGACACCTGGCGTAAGGGTGAGCCCACCTAGATCCTGGCCGGTTAAGACGTTCCCGCACGGTTCGCCTGCTGCAAAGTTGTACGCGGCGGTTAGATCGGTCTGCGCCTGCATCGCCAGGCCGTCAGCGGCGTGGATCGTTCCTGCAATCACGAGCCCGGGCGGAAAACCAGTGATGGTACTCCCTGGCGCGAACCCTAGATTTCCATGGATCGTAGTAGCACCCGTGTTGGTGACCGTCGATCCTCCCATGACCGCAAACGAGTCCGCCGCTCCAAGATCGACGTTGATCGCGCTCGCGAACGCGCTTGGCGCCCAAAAGGATAAGATCAAAATTACTCTCTGACTTGTCATACTGCCTCCCTCCGATTTGCGCGTGAATTGGTTAGTTCACTGGAAAATATTTCAATTACAAAACTATTTCCAGCTTTTCCAATCCAGTTCTAGTTCCAGTACGTTACGTTAAAGATGGAGTGTTTGTCAAG
>JANXQZ010000063.1 GCA_025353235.1 Bryobacterales bacterium | reverse complement strand
TGGCATCGATCACAAAGCTTTGGGGAGTCACCTGAGCGTCAAATGTATCGGCCGCCTGTCCCTTAGAATCCAGGTAGACGGGAAACGGGAATCCTACCGATTTGGCGTGTTCGGCCACTTCCTTGGCAGACTCGTTCCGGTTAGCATTTACAAAAAGAAGCCTAACGCCTTTGGCGCTGTACTCCTTGTAGATACCGGTCATGCGGTCGTTATACGCGTTCGAGATCGGGCACTGAGTCGAGATGAAAGTGACCACGGTGACCGGTGCTCGCTGGGAGCTGAACGAGACCGCTCCGCCATTCCCGTCTTGAACCTCGAAGTCGGCCACTTGGCCGTACGCGAGAGAAGCGCAAATGGACAACAATGAGAGAATGTACCTCATTTCAGCTTCAGGTTTATGATAGCGGTCTTGCGGCTGTCGTAAACGCTCAAGTTCTTCGATCCGCTCTCCGAACCGTTATGGTCTGCCTTCACTTCGTAATCGACATTAGTGCTGAGTCCGGCGAAGTGATAAGTTCCATCGGCCTGCGTGTAAAAGGATCGGATTTGCAGGGTTTTGGTGTCCTTTAACTGCACCACCGCCCCTTGAACCGGCTTGGCGCTCCCATCGCTGACCACACCCTCAAGCGACCGTGTGTTCGGATCTTCGTTCTTGTTTTGAGCTTGCAGCCCAAACCCCAGCGAAAAAACTGCCACCATCGCGAAGAATACTGCGCATCGCTTCATTTCTGCACCCTCGCTATTTTGATTCGGGTGCCAGCAGGAAAGTTGCGTCCGAGCGGCGTTCGCCTTCCATTAAAATGGCTTTCTCTTGCGGAATGAATCCTTTACTCTGCGCCCGGATCAGGTAACGCATAGCCGAGACTGGAACCCGAAACACCACCTCGCCGCGAGCGTCCACCGTGCCCTGCAGCTTCTTGAGCTTCTGCGGATCGGCGCTGGTCTCCGGATTAGCGGTTAACGTGACCTCCGCGCCGGGCAGGGCAAAACCGGGTTCCCGAAACACAGTTACGCCGATTTGCCCGTATGGCTGAGCTTCCCCAGCCTTCTTCTTATCCGCGCAGATCGCTGGTGCAAGCCAGAGAGCGAGCAGGACAAGGCTACTTCCAATCCTCGTCTTCTTCTTCCTCCTCGTCCTCGTCTTCATCGTCCTCGTCCTCGTCGAAGTCGTCATCCTCGTCGTCTTCGTCGTCTTCGTCCTCCTTTGCCACCACGACTTCCAGGGGCGTCAGGGTTGCCACTTTCAGGGTAACTCCGCACTCATCGCACGCCAGCGTGTCGCCCTCGTCCAAATCTTCTTCTTCGACGTCAATGGCCTCGTGACAGCTTGGACAATTCACCATGATCCTTTCCTCCCGGGAAGCAACAGTTTTCGATCACAATCAGGTTTGCAGCTACGCCTTGGTCTTGGCGTTCCGCCGACTTTTCGCGGCCGGCCTGGCGTCTTTAAGACGCACCATAACTCCATTATTACCTCACGTCGCACGGCTGTTAGAATGTGGTCGTGCAGAAACATTTCCTATTTTTCGAGCGCTGATGAACTGTATTTTCTGCGGCATCGTAGATGGGTCGGTTCCAGCGTCCACAGTGTGGGAAGACGAACACTCGCTTGCCTTTCTGGATAACAGACCGCTTTTTGCGGGACATTGCCTGCTGATTCCAAGGCTGCATGTGGAAACGCTGGCGGATCTCCCCCCGGAACTGGTAGGACCTCTGTTTTCGAACGCTCGCATGCTGTCGAAGGCGGTGGAAGAGGCGCTTGGGGCCGAGGGCTCGTTTGTCGGGATCAACAATCGGGTGAGCCAGAGCGTGCCGCATTTGCATGTGCATGTGGTGCCTCGGCGCAAGAAAGACGGGCTCAAGGGATTTTTTTGGCCCCGCAATCCTTACAAGCACGACGAAGAGATGGAAGAGGTGAGGCGGCGTTTGCGAGACTACCTGAAGGCATGAGCACCTCTCGCGCGATGTCCGGCGGGAGGATTGACCGAGGCACTCTTCCCAAAGGCGATAACGGCCGATCCCTTTGCCGCTGGTGCAGCCTGGAAGTCCCGCCGCGCAGGTTTACGTTTTGCTCGGAATTCTGCGTTGAAGAGTGGAAGCTCCGGACTGATCCCGGATACGTTCGCGAGAAAGTGCTGGCTCGCGACAAAGGCGTGTGCGCGATCTGCCTGACCGATTGCCTGGCCGAATGGATTCACATCAAACGCCTGCGGGGCACGGGACGCGCCAAAGCCCTAGCGGACTGGGGCGTGAAACTCCATTCGCGCCAGAGCCTCTGGGACGCCGATCATATCGTGCCCGTGGTGGAAGGAGGCGGAGAGTGCGACCTCTCCAACCTCCGCACCCTCTGTCTAAAGTGCCACCGGACCGTTACTGCTGCTCTGCGTCTCCGTCGGACGAAGAGCTGATGCGCAGGTAGGAGTTGTAGCGCACGTTCGCGATTTGTCCCGCTTCCACGGCCGCCTTCACTGCGCAGCGCGGCTCGTGAGTATGCGTGCAGTTGGAAAAGGCGCAGCCCTGAGCGAAATCGTCGAATTCATGGAAATAGTGCCGCACCTCGGCCAGCGATACATTCCACAGGCCTAGTTCGCGGATTCCCGGCGTGTCGATGATCACGGCCCCGTTGGGAAGTTCATAGAGCTTCGAGCCGGTGGTCGTGTGCCGGCCCTTGTTATAGCTCCTGCTCACATCTCCGGTAACGGCTTCGAATGCAGGGTTCAGTGCGTTCAGCAGCGACGACTTGCCGACGCCGCTGTGGCCCGTGAAAACGCACAGCTTGCCGGCCAGAGCTTCGCGCAGAGGATCCAGACCTAGCCCGTTCGCTGCCGAGCATTGAATCACCGGCACGCCGATTTCGGTGTATGGCTGAAGAACGGCGGTGAAGTCTTCGCCGGGTTCGATCAAGTCCACTTTGTTGACGCAGATCAGGGGCTGAGCGCCCGATTGCTCGATGGCGATCAGGTAGCGGTCAATCAGGCCCAGGCTCAGCGGCGGCGATTTGAGCGATACCACGTTGGCCACGATGTCGATATTCGCGGCGATCACGCGCTCGAGCCGGGCGTTATGAGGGTCAGGGCGCGAGAGCACGGTGGCGCGCGGGAGGATCTTCTCCACTTGCCGACGCTCGGGGGAATACATCACGCGATCTCCCACGGCGATGTCGAGTCGCGACCGGCATTTCAAATCGGTCCCTTCGGTCCGCACGATGCAGCGGCCCGCGCCGGTTTCAATTACGAGGCCTGCGGAGGTCGCATCCGAAATTTCCGGTGCGCGTTTTCCGCCTGCTTTCTTTTTCTTAGCGAGCTTCCGGACTTCGTCCTGCTCGTGTTGCTGCAGATGTTTCTTGGTCTTTCTTTCTTCTCTACCCACTTGATTGAAACTTATTTCAGGAACGCGCTAGAGCTGCGCGCGAAAGTAAGAATGGCGGCAGGATAGATCCCGAGGATCAAGGTCCCGAGAGCCGAAGCCCACAGAGTGACCGAAATGCCGGTGCTGAGCGGCTGCAGGCTGGCCATTGATTCGCCCGGTTCCTGCATGTACATCACGACTAGGATCCGCAAATAGTAGTACGCTGCGACTGCGCTATTCAGCAGGCCGAGTACCGACAACCAAATCAAGTTGGCGTCCAGGGCAGCTTTGAAGATATAGAATTTCCCAAAAAATCCACCTGTGAGCGGCACGCCAATGAAGGACAACAGGAAGATTGCGAATAGAGCGGCAGTTACTGGCTGCTTCCAGCCTAGGCCCGCTAAATCCTCCACGTTCACATATTTCTCGCCTTGTCGCGAAAAGTGCGCCACCACTGCGAACGCGCCGATGTTCATGAGGGCATACGCAGCTAAATAGAACATCACCGCCGAGACGCCGATCTGGTTATGCGCCGCGATGGCCACCATCACGTATCCGGCGTGGGCGATAGAGCTGTAGGCGAGCAGCCGCTTGATGTTCGATTGCATGAGTGCGGCGAAGTTGCCGATGACCATGGTGAGCAGCGCGGAGGACCAGACGAATGGTTCCCAGCGGTCCACTATGGGGCCGAAGGCGGTCATGAACACGCGCACGAATACGGCGAAAGCGGCGGCTTTCGGACCTGCCGACATGAACGCGGTCACTGGGGCGGGTGCGCCCTGATACACGTCCGGCGCCCAGATTTGAAAGGGAGCGGCGGAAACTTTGAAAGCGAAGCCGACAAACATGAGTGCGGCCGCTGTCCCGATCAAGGCCATATTGTGGGCCACGTCGCGGTTCGCCAGAAAAGCTTGGATGGTGTCGAGGCGCGTGGAACCCGAAGCCCCGTAGATCCAGGCGATGCCGTATAGCAGGAAGGCCGTGGCGAAGGAGCCCAGCAGGAAGTACTTCAGCGCCGCTTCGTTGTTGCGCTTGTCGTCGCGCAGGTAGCCAGCTAGCACGTAGGTGGCGATGGAACTCACTTCCAGGCCGATGAAGACCATGATGAGCTCGTTGGCGGTCACCATAACGCATTGGCCGACGATGGAGAAGAGAATTAAGGCGTGATACTCGCCCGCTTCGGCGTGCTCGCGCTTCAGGTACTGATAGGAAGAAAGCACCGCCAGCATGCCAACCCCGATCACCAGCACGCGGAAGAACGTGCCGTATCCATCGATAATCAGCATGCCCGTGAACGCGTTGCCCGGGAACCCGTTTGCATACATGCAGGCGAGCAGAGCGGCCAGAAGAGTCGCTAGCGTGAGGTGACCGAAGATCAGTCCCTTGCCCTCTTTCTTGTCGCCTAGGATTCCTTCTAGAACCATGAAGAAGGTGCCCATCACGCTCATGATGATCTCGGGGAGGAAGCGAATGTAATCGTCGCCCGACGGCATGAAGTTATACATTGTCATGAGATAGGCCAGCTGGAAAGCCGGCTGCAGCCAGGATTGGCTGCCCCACATACGGCGTCAGCGGACATGGGCGGACTCCTGGATGGAGGCGGAAAGGCGTTGCTCGAACTTCACCTGTACTTCCTTCTTGGCATCGATGGGCGCGAGAATACGGGCATTCGTAGTTGTGATCGGCGGCAGGAAACTTTGCGTAAACGTCCCCATCCAAACCATCAGCACGATCAGGGGAACTATGGCGAAATACTCGCGCGCTTTCAGATCGTACATGTGGTGAGCCACTTCTTCGGCAACCTTGCCCAGGAACGTGCGCTGATACAGCCACAGCATGTAGACAGCGGAGAGAATCACACCGATGGCTGCAAACACCGCCCACTGGAAGTTGGCCAGCGAAGCGCCCTGCAGCACCAGATATTCGCCTACGAAATTGTTCAGAGTCGGGAGGCCGATGCTGGCCAGCATCACGATCATGAATACCTTGGCCAGATTCGGCGCAGGCGTGGCCACTCCCCCGTAATCCGCAATTTCAAGCGAATGCCGCCGCTCATAGAGGAATCCGACCAGCATGAAGAGTGCGCCGGTGGAAACGCCATGGTTCAGCATTTGGTACACAGCCCCGTCCAGCCCATTCTGCGTGAATGAGAAAATGCCGAGAACGACGAAACCCAAGTGGCTGACTGACGAGTATGCCACCAGCTTCTTCATGTTGGGCTGCACCATTGCGACCAGCGCTCCGTAGATAATTCCAATGATTGCGAGCGGAATGATCCAGCTTGCGCAACTCCTTGCGGTAGCGGGAAACAGCGGCAGGCAG
>JANXQZ010000003.1 GCA_025353235.1 Bryobacterales bacterium | reverse complement strand
GCGGAATTTAACCGCCTTCCCAAAATCCGTGTTCCGCGAATTGTAAAGATCGGTTAGCGATGTCGCTCTTCAGAGTATACGCTACTTAGAATTTAGAGACCGGCGAACTCAATTGCCTTCCCGCAGGTCAGGTTGCGCCGCAAATAATCAATCTGGCCAAGGTGATAATTCAGATGTCCGTGCAACGAAATCAGAAACTGCTGGCTGGACAATGGAGCGTTGAAAACCTCCTCCGGGTAGGTCGATTCCAACTCGATGGCCGAGAGGCGCGAGATGATGCCAGGTATCAGTTCCTTTACGGTTTCGATCCTTTGAATGAGCTCGGCTGCTGGAAGGCCCTGCAAGCTGAACTCTAGGCTCCTATCGCGATTGTAGGGACTGCGGCCCAGTTGACGGCCAATGTATTCTCGCAAATTCCCTTCCAAGTGAAGAGCTAGGTTCCCGGCCGAATTGCTGATTCCAGGGACGCGTTCCCATAGGCCTTCGCCATCGGCAAAGGCCTCCAATTCCTGAATAAGTCTGGCTAGATCGCGCCGGAATAATTCTGACAGTTGTGTGGCTAGGCTCATCGTCTAGCGGAATTCTCAATTGCGGTCCATTCGCTCTCATCCAGACGAATCGACGCGGCCGCAACGTTCTCTTCCAGGTGCTGCACAGAAGAGGTCCCAGGTATGGGAATAAGCACGGGCGATCGGTGCAGCAGCCATGCGAGCGCTAACTGCGCGACTGACACGCTATGCCGCTTAGCAGTCTCATCCAGCGGTCCGCCAGGGCGCGCCAGTTTTCCAGCCGCAACTGGAAACCACGGTACAAAGCCTAGTTTCTGTTCCTCGCAGTAGTTCAATACATCTTCGTGTTTGCGGCTGCCGAGGTTGTACATATTCTGTACGCTGACCACGGGCACGACGCTCCGGGCATGTTTTACTTCGTCTACCGACACTTCCGACAGACCGATATGGCGGACTTTGCCAGCCTGCTTGAACTCATTCAGCGCACCCAAGGTTTCTTCAGCGGGAACTTTGGGGTCAAGTCGGTGCAGTTGGTACAAATCGATTCGCTCCACCCGGAGCCGCCGCAGGCTCATCTCCAGGCACTGCTTCAGATATTCCGGACGCCCTACTGGAGCCCAAGCGTTCGGACCGGACCGCGTCAGTCCGCCCTTCGTTGCAATCACCAAGCCGGCAGGATATGGATGCAAAGCTTCGGCGATCAGGCGCTCGCTTACATCCGGGCCATAGGCATCGGCGGTGTCGATAAAATTCACGCCCAGTTCCACGGCGCGACGGAGAACCTTGCGGCATTCTTCAGGGTCCTTCGGCTCGCCCCAAACTCCATTTCCCGTAATGCGCATTGCGCCAAATCCAAGGCGATTTACGGTGAGGTCGCCTCCTATCGTAAAGGTCTGCATGCAAACTGGATGATCGCCACCGCGCGTTGGTTTCGCCGAGAGATACACTAATACCAGATGACCCGACGAGAGCTGTTATCCATGGCTGCCGCTGCCACCTTGGCGGGGGCGGAGCGTTTGTCCGCAGTCCCCGCGCCAGCAGCGCCGGTTTCCATTGCCAAGTGTCCCTCCTACTCGGAAGACCTCACCCCCGTGCTGGCGAAAATGTTCGACCAAATTGGCGGAGCCGACCGTCTGGTGCGCAATAAAACTGTCACCATCAAGCTGAATCTCACCGGCAGTCCGGGGCTGCGCTTCCAGGGCAAGGCGCTTGGCAGCACTCACTACACGCATCCTAAGACGCTGATGGGGGTGGTTCACATTCTCGATCAGGCCGGAGCTAAGCGCATTCGATTGGTGGAGAGTGCCTGGGCAACCTCGGGTCCGCTTGAAGAGTACTTGCTGGACTCAGGCTGGAATTTGCGCGCGTTGCAGAGCGTATCGTCCAGGCTGGAGTTTGAGAATACCAACGCGCTCGGAAAGGGGAAGCAGTATTCGAGGCTCAAGGCGAAAAACGGCGGCTTCGTATTTCCGGCTTTCGATTTGAATCACGCCTACGAAGATACCGACGTGTTTATGTCCATGGCGAAGCTGAAGAACCATGCGACCTGCGGCGTGACCCTCTCGATGAAGAATTGTTTTGGCATTACCCCGGCATCGATTTATGGCGATGATGCGGGCGTGGATGGGCCAAACGAGAATCCAGCGAAGGGCCGCGTGCAGGTCTGTCATGAAGGCAAACGCCAGCCTGCTAAGAGCGCACCCCAAGAGAAAGATGCCAAGTCGTCGCGCGATCCCGGCTATCGCATGCCGCGCATCGTGGCCGACCTCGCTGCGGCTCGTCCGATTGACATCGCATTCATTGACGGCATTGAGACGGTGACTGGCGGGGAAGGTCCTTGGATTCGAGGCATATCCTTCGTAACCCCGGGCGTGATGCTTCTTGGCACGAACGCCGTGAACACCGATACAGTGGCGACGGCAGTGATGGGTTACGATCCGAGGGCTGGGCGCGGTACTGCGCCGTTTGTCAACTGCGATAACACACTGAAACTGGCTGAATCGCTGGGTGTGGGGACTGCGGATCTTAACAGGATCGAAGTGGTCGGCACGCCGGTGAAGGACGCGGTGTTCAAGTTTAAGGGCGCTGCGTAGTTGGTAGTTTAGATCTGCGGTTGAAGCCGTTGCCGAACCACATATTCTTGCCATCTGCGCATCCTGTTTTCATCGTTCGGGAAGGCAGTTCCGGCTTTGGATATATCGGCGCTTTTGGACGTTAGATCGTCGAGTATATCGACGGCGGTTTCGATGGTCACATTTCCCACAATCTCTCGTGTTGTAGCGATTCGTGATGTCGGCGAAGTAGTTGGCGCGAATTTCGGAGCCGAGCATTCCTTCCCATACACGTTTGATTTGCGCCTGACTTAGCATTTATCGCACTCCACTGCCGGGCAGAGCAAATGCGATGTACGCGCCACGAATCGGCAGTTGGGTGGCAGGGATCAGCCCAGCCTGTGCCGAAGCGCAGAACACGATAAATTCCCGGCCGCCAACTTCGTACACGGCAGGGATGCCTTCCAAAGCGGCCTCTACTTCCTGCTCCCAAACCATTTTGCCTGTCTCCACATCGAACGCACGAACCTTGCGATCTCGCGTTCCCGTGAAGATGAGGCCCCCGGCAGTGATCACGGGTCCAACTTTGGGATAGTGAGTGCCCGTATCTTTAAATCCCTTGGCC
>JANXQZ010001213.1 GCA_025353235.1 Bryobacterales bacterium | reverse complement strand
TCACACCTTGTTCGCGCAACATCGTCAAAGTCTTTTCGAGAAACGCTGTCTTTCCCGCTCCTGGACTTGAAACGAGGCTGATGACCGAAACACCGGCGGCGTGGAACCGATTTCTTAGAGCGCGTGCAACGGCGTCGTTGTGCTTGAGAACGTTCTGGCGAACTTCGACGATCCGCGGAGTTGCGCTCATTCCGCTAACTCCAGCGCTGAGAGCAGCAGTTCGCGCCCATGCAGCACATCGGAGGCTGGAGTATCGCATTCGACGCAACAAAACTCTTGCACCGAATGGACGTTGCGCTCTGCCTGGCACTTCTGACAGAAGACCACGATGGGAACCTCCTCGATAATCAGGCGCGAAGTTGCGAACTGAGTCTGCTCGCAAGCTAGCTCGAAAGCTGACAGCAGAGCCTCTTTCACTACCCCGGAAAGCGGGCCAAGTTTCAAGTAAAGCGCCTCTACGCGGACGCCGCCGCGCCGTTCCGCCTCCTCCTCGGCTACATCCAAAAGACTCATCGCGATGGAGAGTTCATGCATCGAAGACCCCGCACAACGCAGCCTGACCCAGGCTGATGCCGCCGTCATTCGGAGGAACGGCCACGTTGGTCCAGATGTCGATGCCTACCGATTCAAGCTGTGCCTTTGCATCCCCCAGCAGCAGTTCATTCTGGAAAACCCCACCCGACAAAACAGCGATGCTCGTGCCGTATTGTCCGGACAACTTTTGCACCGCCTCACAAAGTCCCGAAGCAACGCCTCTATGAAAAGCGCGCGCAATTTCACCCAGATCGCGGCCGATTGCGCGATCCTGCGCAACGGCCCTAAGAAGCGGGCGGAAGTCGAGTTGCTCTTGCAACACGGGAAATGCATAGCGGTCGACATTACTCGCCGCATGCGCGATGTGCTCCAGCCACATTGCGCCTTGTCCCTCAAAACTCACGTCGCGAACAAAGCCAAGAATCGCGGCCGCCGCATCGAACAGCCGACCAACCGAGCTCGTGGCAAAAGTGCGAACCTGTTTCTCCACCAGGCGCAACGAGCGCTGATAACGATCGGGAAAATCGAGTGTCGGCAAGTCCTGAATCTGCGAGAGGAATTCGGCCGCGCACTGCACTGGGTTGCGTGCCGCCGCATCGCCTCCGGGAAGCACCGCCTGACGCATATGCATTACTCGCTGAAATCCGCCACGCACGCTGCCAACGAAGAACTCGCCGCCCCAGATCGTGCCGTCGTCCCCATAACCAGTACCGTCGAAACTTACTCCGACCACGCGCGTATCCCACTGCCCTCGCTCGGCCAGAACGGAAGCAATGTGCGCCCGATGGTGCTGGACCGCCCGTCTGTGTAACACCGGCAGCTTCAGCGCTTCAACCGTGGACACGTATTGCGGATGCAGATCGTGAACCACCAGCAGATCCTTCCAATCCACTTGATACATCGAGACCAGATCCTGCACCGTTCGCTCGAACGATTGAAGCGCTTGGTAGTGATCGAGATCGCCGATGTGCTGGCTCATGAACGCCTGCCCATCGATCACGAGGGTCACCGTGTTTTTTAGATCGGCTCCCACGGCCAGAATCGGCCTGCTAACAGGCAGTGTGGCCACAACGCCAGGCGCATACCCGCGCGACCGCCGCAGAATTACGGGCCCGCAAGCGCCAACGCGAGCCACTGAGTCGTCCACGCGCCGAGCGATCGGGCGCTCACCAATGAGAAACGCGTCAGCGATCCCCGCTAAGCGCTCGCGCGCATCGTCGTCCTGATATGCAATGGGCTCGCTGGAACGGTTGGCGCTGGTCATCACCAGAACTTCGGGACAGCCCGCCTCAAACAGCAAGTAATGCAAGGGGGCGTACGGCAGCATCAAGCCGAGCTCGTGATTGTCGGGAGCAATGCCCGTAAGTTCCACCTTCGCCGGTGCCAGCACAATGGGGCGCGCCACTGACGTGAGCAAGGCTTCCGCTTCCGGCGAAAGATCCACCCAGCGCCTGGCGACCTCCAGCGTCCGCACCATTACGGCGAAAGGTTTTTCCTTGCGAAACTTGCGCTCGCGGAGCGTATGGACAGCTTCCGAGTTGGCCGCATCGCACACGAGATGATAGCCGCCGATCCCTTTCACTGCTACGATCTTGCCGGCGTTTAGCAGACTGGCAGCCTCGCCGATCGCCGACGTATAACGCGGTCCGCAAGCCGGGCAAGCAACCGGCTGAGCGTGGAAACGCCGATTGCTGGGATCATGATACTCGCCCGCACATAACGAATCGAGCGTCCAGCTCTTCATGGTCGTGCGGGGGCGATCGTAGGGCAGGCTCTCAATCACCGAATAGCGCGGCCCGCAGTTGGTGCAATTGATATACGGATACAGATAGCGCGGATCGGCTGGGTCGAACAACTCCTCCAGGCATTGCTCGCAGACCGGAAGATCGGGGGAGATTCTCACCGTCGGGTGGCCATTGCTGCGGCTCTCGCGAATGCGGAACTCGCTCAGTCCCGCAGACTCGGAAGGCCGCACATCAATGCTCGTGATGCGCGCGCCCGGCGGACCCTCCGTTCTCAGATCTCGCAGGAACGCATCCAAGGCCGGGTCAGTGCCTTCGAGATGAATATCCACGCCGCTCTCTTCGTTGAGCACCCAGCCTGTCAGCGCGTTTGCATTCGCGAGGCGAAACACAAAGGGCCGAAACCCAACTCCCTGCACAACCCCGCGAACCTGAACGGAGCGGGCAGCCCTCATACAGTGCAGCCGCGCCCTTGCCAGCCTACCTCGGTCGCCTTGCCATCCTCAACGAGAACCGGAACAGTGCGCTGGCCGCCCGTGAACGCTTTCATGCGCGCCAGAGCCTCGGCATCGGCCTCCACGTCGTACTCGACAAAGTCGCGATCCTTAAATTCCAGCCATTCGCGCATGTCCTGAGTAAAGGGACAGCTCTTAGTTCCATAGAGCTCAGTTTTCGGCATAATCCGCCGTCCCCAGAGCCATGCACATGCTGTGGTAAACCGATGCCTGTACTTCTTGAATGCGGGGAATGTAATCGGAGCGGACAATCAACGGGAAGTCGGCCAAGCCTCTTCTCACAATTTCTCCGCCATCGTAACCGAGCAAGGCAACCGTCAGCATCTTGCGCTTGCGAGCCTCCTCCAGCGCCATGATGATGTTCTTCGACCCGCCGCTGGTAGAGATCGCCACTGCTACGTCGTTGGGACGAGCCTGCGCGATCATTTGGCGGAGAAAGATCACCTCAGTGCCGACATCGTTGGCAAGGGCCGTGATGTTGGCGGGTTCGAGGGACAGCGATATGGCCGGAATGGGACGGCAGCCAGGCGGCGGTTGAATGCAGTCCAAAGCCCAGTCGTTCGCATCCGTCGC
>JANXQZ010001149.1 GCA_025353235.1 Bryobacterales bacterium | reverse complement strand
CCAGCGTTACCCAGTCGCGCGCATAGCTGACGAAGCGCCTGGGGCCGTGTTCTTCAGCGTAGGCCAGAGCGAGCAGGACGGCAATTGAGACGACTGCGATCTGGATGGGAACGGAGTGCGAACCGGAACGGGTATGGAAAGCGGGAGCGATCGCCGCAATGTACAGGAAGAAGACAATAAGGGACCACTCGCAGGTCCTAAGCCGCTTGCCTGTCGAGTAGAATGCATCCATGGAAGCTCATTATCGTTGCTACTGATACTCCTGAATGCGCCGGAACAAACCCCAAAACGTCAACAAGCCCGCAAGCACCATCATCACGGACGCCTTCCATTCCAAGCCATCCAGAGCCGCGAAGCCGGACGACACCGCACCGTCAAAGGCCCGTTGATTGATATCGAGCGTGGAGCCAAGCGCTTTGTCAAACTTGTCGAAAGCCCAGTTCGAGTCCCCCTGCTTCACGCCTGTGCATAACGCGATCGCCTCTGCGTGTTTCTTAGTCCGCTCGAGCTGCCGGATATTGCTGTCCACGCGCACATACGTTCCAAACCACAACAGAGCCTGGCGCGCCTGCTCTTCCTCTCCAGCAAACGTGATGTTGCCCAGTTCATTGGCCAAAAATCCCGTGAAGCCAGGGGCCTTGCCGCTGCTCGGCAACTTCACCGCGAACTGCTCAATTCGGTAGCCTTCGGGCACAGTTGCGATCTCCGCCACCTTTTTGAAAAACACCGACTCGTGCCGGGCCGCATTCCCGGTATCCAACAAATAGCGGCTCTCATCGCCATTGGCCGAATACGCCACGGCCCGAGCCCTCCACAGCGCATGTATCGACGTGAACGCATCTTCTTTCGCCACCTTCAGTTGCCTGTGGCCTGTTCCCGTTGCGCGCCAACAATAAACCAGCACAGCCCCTGTTAGGAGAGTTGCGAGCAGCAAGCCCGGATTGAAGATCCGGTTCGTCCGCCGACTGAGGAATGACAGCGACCACATCAAGCAGACGATCAGAACACTTGCCGACACTATCACGAAAGCCCGCGACAGCGACGTGGTTCTCCCCTGTCCTGCATAGGCGGCCTCCAGCATGTCCAGGTTCGCCTTGTCCAAAGCATCCGCCGAAGGCAGCAACTCGGTATCGAGGACGCGCGCGGCATTCGCATAAGCGGGGATAAACAGAGGATCGTTGCGCTCATGCAGGTCCCGCGCTCGCTGGATCATCGTTTCATATTTGCCCAGACCCACTTGAAGCCGTTCCAGG
>JANXQZ010001133.1 GCA_025353235.1 Bryobacterales bacterium | reverse complement strand
CTTAATGTTCTTTGCTTGACTGATGAGAGCCGCGACGGCCAGCTTAGCTTTCTTGCCGTTCTCCAGATCCGTAAACGGGCGATCCTTAGCCGCATACGGTTCCATCTGCTTGAAGAACGCAGTAGCAGTGTTGGTGTCGATGCCCACATCGTAGCCTGTCAACGTCAGCTTGGGCACGTTCCCAATATTCTGATTTAAGTTCCGGCACAGGGTCATCATGCCTTGAGCCGCCCAGTTCTCCGGAGTCGGTTCGCCAACCGCGTTTAGGCCCTTTTCAAGGGCTGATACAAATTGAGGAAGCTTGTTCTTGAGCGCGTTGAACGTGACGTCGTAGGGCTCTCGTACGAGCGCTGCATCATTCGCAATGAAGGTGCCCAGCGAATTCGTGTTCACTGCGTTGCCAAGGTATTCGGCGGCGATCGCAATTTGGGAGCACAGGGCGGCTGAACTGGAAGGTATTGCCTTATTGGCCTTGAATTGAGCCTCGGTCTTCTGGGCAACATCCCTCGTCGCCAACGCCTGTGTGCGAAGTAGAGCCGCGTTCCCATTCATCTCGGTGACGGCCGCTTTTCTCATCACCTCCAGTTTTCCCAGCGTGAACTCTCCCGGCCCGGGCCTGGCCTTCGCCCAAGGCAATTCGAGTGTGTCCCACTGGACCTTATCGTAGGTGGACTTCAGCTTGGTCAGGCTTTCGCCCGTGCCGGTAAATCCGGACATCTTGGCAAGGATGCCCTTATTCTTGTCCCAATTCGCTTTCGTTAAGACAGCGGTAGTTCTCCTTTCTAACTAAGAAATTAGGCCATATTCTACATCAACCGGCAAATCGATTTTACGCCGCGAGCAGCCGGAGATTTCTGATGTGCTCGAAGTCGCGGCGATTGTTGGTGGCGAGTTCGGCGTTGAGTCTTAGTGCCGTTGCTGCAATCCAAACATCCTGGGCACTCAGTGATCTCCCTGCGGCCCGAGCTTCGGCCCGCAGCATCGCCCATAAACTACACATCGTATCGTCGGGGTATTCTGCAGCGAAGCTTTCGATAAACTGCTCGAGCAGCGTCCGTCGCTGAATACCCCACCCTGCAGCAATTGCTCCCATGCGCAACTCGGCTATCGACATGAAAGAGAGAACTAAGTCAGCACCCTGCATTGCATCCATATAGCGCTTGGCCGATAAGCGCAAACTAAAGATGTAAGACGCTACATCAGTATCAACGACGATCTGACTCAATCAGATAGCGGAGTAGCGGCAGCCCCACGTCGATCGGAATAAATAGCTTCGAGGAAACGGTCGATCTCCTCGTCTGGTGCCGGATCTACGTACCGCAAGATTTCCTCGATCGAATGTCGCTTCGGACGGTCCACAACGGGCTTGCAATCGCGTTGCTGAGGTGTTTGATTTGCTTCGTTCATGGTGGACCTGTGAGAGCTTTTTACCGCATTTTGCACTTTTATGGAACTCTTTCGTCCAGCAAGGCCTTCAACCGTTCGAATCCTGCCCGGCTGACTGGTAATTGCTTTCCATCCGCTAAAACCACCACGCGGCTATCTTTGCTATACGGCTCAATCCTGGCCACCCGCTCGAAATTCACCAGATACGAACGGTGAATGCGGATAAACTGCCGAGGGTCAAGCGTGGTCTCCAAATTCGAAATCGTCTGCTGCTTCAAGTAGCTCTTACCCTGGCTGTTCAAGGACACGTAATCGTCTTGAGCCTCGGCGTAGTCCAGGCGATCCACTGGAATGATGTGAACCTTGGTGCCATCCTTCACCACGATCCTCTGCGCGTATTGCTGCGGAGGCCGAGCAGCAGCGGCCAACTCGGTGCCAGCCGCCATCAATGGTGGAACCTTCTGGCCGAGCCTCTGACGAGCCCGCTCCACGGCTTTCTGAAACCGATCCGCACTGAACGGCTTGAGAAGATAGTCCACCGCGTGAGCATCGAACGCCCGCATCGCGTATTGATCGTAAGCCGTCACGAAGATCACCGGAATCTCACGGCCGATAAGCTCCAGCACTTCAAAGCCGTCGAGCTTGGGCATCTGCACGTCGAGGAACACCAGGTCTGGCTTGTACTCCGCGATCGACTTTACTGCTTCGAATCCATTAGCGCACTCCGCCAGAATTTGCACGCCTTCCGTGCTGTCCAAGTATTCACGCAGAAGACCTCGCGCAAGCTCTTCATCATCCACAATGATTACGCCAATGGACTGGTGCGCCTGGGGAGTGACTATGTCATGCGATTCCTGCGAGTCCCGATCCAGATTGCGCAGATCGGTAAGCAAATCCCGAGCGGACTGATAGCGCGAATCGCGATCCTTCTCCAGGCATTTTCGGACGATGCGGTCAAGCTCG
>JANXQZ010001125.1 GCA_025353235.1 Bryobacterales bacterium | reverse complement strand
CGCAGCCCAAAGAGATGCTCCCGAGCATGCGCTCTCGTACAGCAGGCCTGATCTTATTTGGACTGCTCGTCACGCGTTTGTGCCACCTCGATATTGTCTGGGTAGAAGAAAGCTATCCCGCCGCAGCAGCCATTCAGTTACTCAAAGGGAAGGCGCTCTACCAGGACGTCTGGTTCGATAAGCCGCCGCTGTCTCCCTATCTTTACCTGCTCTGGGGTGCTTCCACCGGTTGGCCGCTGCGCTTGGCTGGTGCTGGCTTCGTGTTTGCCTGTTGTGTGCTGATGTACCGGTTTGCCAGCCAGCTCTGGAGCGAGCGGGAGGGATCGGCGGCAGCCTCCTTCCTCGCCTTTTATCTGACGTTCGGCATCCCCTCTGCGGTGATGGCGCTGACGCCCGATCTGCTAATGATCGCTCCGCACATCGCGGCCATCTGGCTAGCCTGGAAGGGACGGGCATTCTGGGCGGGGCTGGTTGCGGGCATGGGACTGCTGCTCAACCCCAAGTCGATTTTCGTCCTGGCGGCGTGTCTGCTTTGGACTTGGCGCGCTTGGCCAGCTCTGCTGATTGGGTTCGTTCTGCCAAACGCGGCTGCGTTCGCCTGGTTTGGGCCGCCCTACTATGAGGAAGTTTGGAAGTGGGGGGCTACCTACTCGGCTCACGGTTTTTCGTTGGGCACCGGATTCGTTCGTTCTGCAAACTGGATCGGATTCCAGGCTGCCATCGCGGCGGGTTCGGTCTGGTTTTTTTGGAAATGCAGGTCATGGAGGATGCTGGGCTGGGTGCTGCTTTCTCTAGCGGCTGTAGCGGCAGGTTGGCGGTTCTTTCCCCGTTACTACTTCCAATTGCTGGTGCCCGTGGTGCTGACCGGGTCGCGCGGGTTCGTTCTGCTAGGTCGAAAGAGAGCTGTCGTGCTGGTGCTGCTGCTGATCCCCCTGATCCGATTCGGTCCGCGCTACGTGGAGTTGGCTTCGGATTTGCTTCACCAACGCCCGCATCGCTGGGGCGATTTGCAGATGGCGGATGATAGTCGGCAAGCGTCCGGGTTGATCGCGGACCGGACAGGCACCTTGCTGGTGTGGGGCTACAGGCCTGATATCTTTGCCATCACGCGAATGCAGGCAGGCAGTCGATTCCTGGATTCCCAGCCGCTCACGGGGGTCCTGGCCGACCGCCATTTGACTAGCTCAGAGGTTCTCTACCCGGAGCTGGCGACGCGGAACCGTCAAGAGTTGGCGAAGTCCAAACCAACCTATATCGTGGATGGCCTCGGTTCATTCAATCCAACGCTGGCGATCACAAATTACCCTGATCTGCGACCGTGGCTGGCGGTTTATCGAGAGGTAGGCCGCACCCCTTTCAGCGTGGTTTATCAGCTTCGATAAGAAGGCCCCGGTCGTCTATGCCCAACATCACAGCGTGCTCGTATTAGACGTGCAGTAGGGCAGTTGCCCGAGATGGAGGTTAAGCCACCATCTTATGCGGGTCGATCACAAACTTCTTCGCGGCGCCGTGATCGAAATCTCGATAACCCTGCGGCGCCTCGTCTAGCGAAATCATTTGGACATTCACCGCTTTGGCCACCTGGATCTTGTCATACAAGATCGCCTGCATCAGCTGTCGATGATACTTCATCACTGGACACTGGCCCGTCATGAACGAATGCGATTTCGCCCAACCCAGCCCGATCCTGATTCCCAGCCTGCCGGTCTTGGCATTCTCATCCACGCCGCCCGGATCGTCCGTTACATACAGCCCCGGAATTCCAATTCCACCGCCGGCCCGAGTCACTTCCATCAAAGCGTTGAGCACCGTGGCGGGAGCCTCTTGGCTCGCTCCATGCCCGTGCCCGCGCGCCTCGAATCCAACGCAATCCACCGCGCAGTCCACTTCCGGAACCCCGATGATTTGCGCAATCTGATCGGCCAGCGAGGCATCGCTCTTCAAGTTCACGGTCTGGCATCCGAAGCTGCGGGCTTGCGCCAGGCGCTCCTCAATCAGGTCGCCCACGATCACGCAGGCCGCGCCAAGCAGTTGGCAAGCTGCCGCGCAAGCCAGCCCCACGGGGCCGCCGCCTGCCACGTACACAATCGACCCCGGACCAACGCCCGCCGTCACCGCGCCATGATACCCAGTCGGCAATATGTCCGATAGCAACGTTAAATCCCTGATCTTCGCCATGGCTTGGTCCCGGTCTGGGAATTTCAGCAGATTGAAATCGGCGTAGGGCACCAGCACGTATTCGGCCTGCCCGCCTACCCAGCCGCCCATGTCGACATACCCGTAAGCGGCACCCGGCCTGGATGGATTCACGTTCATGCAAATCCCGGTGCGCCCTTCCTTGCAGTTGCGGCAGCGACCACACGCTATGTTGAACGGAACGGAGCATAGGTCGCCCTTCTTGATAAACTCCACGTCGCGCCCGGCTTCCAGCACCTCGCCAGTGATCTCATGACCCAGGATCAGACCCTTGGCCGCCGTCGTCCGGCCGCGCACCATGTGCTGGTCGCTGCCGCAAATGTTCGTCGTGACGATCTTGAGAATCACTCCGTGCTCGCACTTTCGAGACCCCAGCGCGAGCTTCGGAA
>JANXQZ010001098.1 GCA_025353235.1 Bryobacterales bacterium | reverse complement strand
TCGATGCAGCGCTTCATAGCGTCGGCTGGCAAGCAGAACATCCCCGTCACGAAGATGCGTCGCGCCACCGGTGTCGGACAGTTCGCGAGCTCTTTCAATTTGCTGCTCCCCGACGCGCTGGAGACGGGCAACCTGAGCATCGTTCCAAACGCAGTGGTCCGCGATATTACCGTCGACAAGAACACGGGACTGGCGAACGGCGTCAATTTCCTGGATCGGCATTCCCGTCGCGAGATGCATGCCAAAGCTCGCGTCGTGGTGGTTGGGGCGTCTTGCCTGGAGAGCACCCGAATTCTTCTCAACTCGAAAATTGCTAATTCGAGTGGCGTGCTCGGCCATTATTTGCACGATCAGCTATACATCTCGCAGGGAGTGCAGGCCGTGGTGCCCGAGGCAAAGGACGGGAAGGCTCCGCGCGGCTTGATGGGCGGCGGCGGTTACTCTCCTCGTTTTGTAAACCTGAAGAATGGGAAAGAGAAGGACTTTATCCGGGGCTACGCTTATGACTTCAGCACCGGCGGCAGCCCGGATCAGAAATACATTCCTGGCTATGGCGAGGAGTTTGAGAAAACGCTGAACAGCTATCGCGGCGCGGGCGTGGCGGTCACCATCATGGGCGAGGTGCTGCCGCGCCATGAGAACTTCGTTGCCATCGACAAGCTTATTAGCGACGCTTGGGGCATCCCTGCCTTGCACATTCAGGCTCGCTACTCGGACAACGAATTCAAGATGGCCAAACATGCCATGAACACGTTCGAAGAGGTATGCCTGGACGCTAAATTCGAGGTGCTCGCCAAGCACGATCAAATGTTCCCGCCAGGCTACAGCATCCACGAATTGGGGACTTGCCGCATGGGGGACAATTCCAAAACCAGCGTATTGAATCAGTGGAATCAGAGCCATGACGTGAAGAATTTATTCGTGGTGGATGGGAGCAGTTTTGTGAGCGGCGGATATCAAAATCCGACCATGACGATTTTGTCGCTCTCCATGCGCGCGTCCGAGTACATGGCCGAGGAGATGCGGAAAGGGAATCTTTGAGGGCTGTCGTTCTGTTTCTGGTCGCCGCGTGTCATCTGTTGGGCGAGCAGCCGATCCCTTTCAGCCATAAGGTGCATGCAGGCACACTTAAGATGCAATGCAAAATGTGTCATCCCAACCCGGATCCGGGTGAAATGATGACGATTGCAGTGGCCTCAAAGTGCATGCAGTGCCACTCCACGATCAAGGCCGACAGCCCGCCGATCCTCAAGCTTGCCGGTTATGCGAAGAGCGATCGCGAGATCAATTGGTCGCGGATCTATCAGGTGCCTGGGTACGTGAAGTTTAGCCACCGGTCGCATATGGAGACGAGCAATTCCTGTGAGGAGTGTCACGGGAAGGTGGCGCAGCGAGACGAGTTAACGAAGGAAGGAGATCTGTCGATGGGCGGATGCATGAATTGCCATCGGATGAAGAAGGTGAGTATCGATTGCACGTTCTGCCACGAGCCGCAAAATTAGATTGTGAGTTAGAGCCTCACCGCAATCTCCCCCTTTCCCCAAGTAGTCTGCCGCCCCATCCCGGTAAATTGGCCGATAATCAAATAGGGGATAAACTCCCGCAGTTCCCCCTCGTACTCCGCTACTCCGACGAATCCACTGAGTGAATGACTCTGCCGCGTCCGAGTGCTGAAGCGCGTAACCTCCTGATGCCGGAGTTCGCAGCGAGTCATTGTCACCGCCGCCGCCCTCCGCCCAAACTCCGCAAAGTCGATCTCCAGCGGGCCCGCCCCATATAGCGCGCGCAAAGTGCTCAGGCGGTCCCGCAGGCGCGCCAGCAACACGCCAAACTCAGGACGGTTTATGAGGCCGTCGGCGGCCTTTAACTCCATGGGAGTGATGAAGTGCACTTCTACTTGCGGCACTGATTCCCCTGAAGCCTCCAAGCTCAGCGAGCAAGGTTCGATCCGTGATGCCGAAAGTGAGACGCCATCGAAGACCTTCCGAAACACCTGGCCTGACACATCCAGCAGCTCCACGCTGGTTAGCGCAGCTTGCGCACGTCCGGGCCCAAGCCCTTCGCTCGCCAGCTTCGCGAACGCCTTCACAAAGTAGCAAATAACTATCTCCTGCAGATCAAATAAATGAACGTCGAAATAGAAGGGCTCTCCCCGATGCACCGTTCGCCCCTCCAGATGACTCGCTCGAAAAACGAACGGCCTCGGGAGATCCGCAAGTCCGCTCGGTCCTGCATGGCTGGCATGCGGTTCAAAAATCCGGGCATATGCACACGAATCGCGGATCTCGCAAGTCTTGCTATCCCTGCACTGAGGCAAGCAGGCAACTCGTCGAAATATAGTTCCGAACGCTCCTCTTAAAATATTCCCCGCCTTACCCTGCGCGAAACTCACGTGTCCCTTTGCGACAAAGTGGAAGCGCACGCGATGAAAGCAAAACTGCATCTCCCAATCATGCCCCGAAGTACAATGAACGAGGAATATTCAATGAGAACTCTTCGCCGTGTAGCCGTCCTGGGAGCCGGGACCATGGGAGCCCGCATCGCCGCGCATTTTGCCAACGCCGGCGTTCCCTCCCTCCTTCTCGATATCGTCCTCCCTGGTCAATCCCACCGCAATGCGGCTGCGATCAAGGGCATCGAGAACGCCGCCAAACAGAAGCCCGGCGGCTTCTTCACCGAGTCCGCGATGGCTCTCATCAAGCCTGGCAACTTCGAGGACGACCTCGACCAAATCGCCGATTGCGATTGGATCATCGAAGCCGTATCAGAGAACCTTCAAATCAAGCGCGACCTCTGGCATCGCGTCGAACTCATCCGGCGCGCCGATGCGATTCTCTCCACCAACACCAGCGGCATCCCTCTGGCCCGCATCGCGGAAGGTTTCTCTCCAAGCTTCCGCGCCCACTTTCTAGGAACGCATTTCTTCAACCCGCCTCGCTATTTGCACCTCATGGAAATGATTCCAGGCGCGGATACCGATCCCGAAGTCATCCGCTTCGTCACAGATTACGCGGATCGCAAACTGGGTAAGGGCGTGGTGCCCTGCAAGGATACGCCCAACTTCATTGCGAATCGCATTGGGAGCTTTTTCGGCTCCACCATTGCCAAGGTCACGATGGAGGACGATTACTCCGTGGAGGAAGTGGACGCCCTCACGGGTCCGCTCATCGGGCTCCCCAATAGCGCCAGCTTTCGCCTGCTCGACATCGTGGGTCTCGACGTATGGGCGTTTGTTGGCAGCAACCTCTATGACGCTGTCCCGCACGATCCCTGGCGCGAGCGCTTCCTGCCCACTCCGTATCAGAAGGAAATGCTGCAGCGCAAGTGGCTCGGCGAGAAGACCGGCCAAGGTTTTTACAAGCGCGTCGGCAAGGGCGACAACAAAGAAATCTGGGTCATCGATTGGAAAACCTTCGAGTACAAGCCTCTTCCGAAAGTGAAGTTCCCCTCCGCTGAAGCCGCAAAGTCTATTGAAGACCTGCCCGAACGCCTGCGCACTCTCGTCCGTGGCAACGATCGGGTCGGCAACTTTCTGTGGAAGGTGTTCAGCGACGTTTTCCTGTATTCGGCTGCTATGATCCCCGAGATCTCAGACCGCATTGTCGAGATCGATCAGGCCATGCGGTGGGGCTACGCCAACAAGCTGGGACCGTTCGAGCTGTGGGATGCGCTGGGCTTCAAAGCCGTCGTGAATCGTCTCGAATCCGAGCATCGCCCTATCCCCCAAAACATTCAGGATGCGCTGGCGTCAGGCGCAACTTCGCTCTACGAACGCAAGCATAAGACTTACTTCGACTTCGCACGTGGGCGCTTCGAACCGCTCGAAGAACGCCCTGGCATCCTGGTGCTGTCAGATGTCAAGCAGTCCAACGGAGTCATCCGTCAGAATCCCGGCGCGTCCCTCATTGACCTCGGCGACGGTGTTTGCTGCGTCGAATTCCACAGCAAGATGAACGCAATTGGCGAGGACAACATCGCCATGCTCTACGCTGGCTTGGACGAGCTCAAGACCAACTTCGATGCAATGGTAGTAGCCAACGATGGGCAAGACTTCAGCGTCGGCGCCAACCTGATGATGATGCTGCTCGGTGCGCAGGAAGGCGAGTGGGACGATTTGAACGCTGCCGTTAACCGTTTCCAGCAGGTCAACATGGCCATGAAGTACGCGCCCAAGCCGGTGGTGGCTGCGCCCTTCTCGCGCACCCTCGGCGGCGGGTGCGAAATCGCGTTGCACGCCACCAAGGTGCAAGCTTCGGCGGAACTGTATATGGGTCTGGTGGAAGTCGGCGTGGGCCTCATACCGGGCGGAGGCGGATGCAAGGAGCTGCTAGTTCGCTTGAAGGATCCGCGCAAAGTTTTCGAACTGATTGGCTATGCCAAGGTCTCGTCCAGCGCCGAGGATGCGAAACACCTTGGGTTGCTGCACCGCACCGACGCTATTTCGATGAATCCCGAGCGTCTCGTCGGAGATGCGAAAGCTCTCGCGAAATCGCTGGTGGCGAACTATACTCCCGGCACTCCGCGTCACGACATCAAGGTGCATGGCGAAGCCGCTTTCGCGATGCTCAAAATTGGAATCTGGAGCGCCCGCCAAGGCGATTACATCAGCGATTACGATGTCGCGGTTGGCGAAAAGCTGGCGCTGATTCTAACTGGTGGACATCTGACAGGTGAGCAAACCGTGTCTGAGCAATACTTGCTTGACCTGGAACGCGAAGCGTTTCTCAGCCTGTGCGGCAACCCGAAAACTCAGGAGCGCATGCAGTTTATGCTGAAGACCGGCAAGCCGCTTCGCAACTAAGTAAATGCCATGAAACAACCACTACCGATGGAGTTACTCCCGGCTCTTTACCTCGACTCCCGCCCAGCTCTCCATCACCTTAACCGTTGAGCAAATATCTTGCTCCCCAAATCCCATCGCCATCGCCGCGCGAAACATCTGCTGGGTCAAGCTCGTAAGCGGCAACGGAATATCCATCTCGCGCGCCGACTCCAGCGCCAAGCTGATATCTTTGTGCATCCACTTCGTAGCGAAATTCGTTCCAAAATCCCGCCGGAAAACATACGGCGCCTTAAACGAAATCAGCCCGCTCTTGGCCGCGCTGTTATCCAGTATCTCCAGCATCAGCTCCGGATCGATCCCGCCCTTGGTGCTCAACACCATGCCTTCGTTGAAAGCCTGCATGATGTTCGCGAGGATCAAATTCTGAGTTAGCTTTGCCTGCAGTCCCATCCCCGCGCCGCCGCAATAGTAAAACTGTTTTCCCATCGGCTCGAAATACGGCTTGACTCTATCGAACACGCCGCGCTCGCCGCCCACCATGAATGTCAGGCTTCCTTTCTCCGCGCCCGGCTTGGATCCCGTGCAGGGCGCATCCAGAAAATCGATCCCGTTGGCTGCGAGAGCCTCGCCGATTATCCGGCTGGCCGACGGAGAAATCGTGCTTGCATCCGCGACCACGGTGCCCCGCTTCGCGCCCTCCGCCACTCCGCCCGGCCCGGTAAGAACCCGCTCGGACATTTTCGTGTCGCCCACACACAGAAAGATGCACTCCGCATTCTCGGCCACTTGGCGTGGCGAATCGCAAGCCATCCCTTTTCCTTCAGCCGCGAGTTGCCCCGCCTTATCCGCCGTGTGCGACCACAATGCCACTTCGTGTCCCGCGCGAAGCAAGTTCCGGGCCATCGGATGCCCCATGATGCCCAGTCCCAAGAAGCCGAGTTTTGCCATAAGACAAAATGGTATCAGCCTTGTGCAAGCAATCGGAATAGCAGGATATCGGCGGGATGAAAATTGGCCACCCGGCTTGCGCCCAGCTCCTCGTCGTTCTTGACGATGTGGTCTCGAATCAGACCGCGCAGCGCGTCCACTGAAAGGCCGAGTTGCGACGAGGCCTCGCTCTCGGTGTACTGAGACTTTGCTGTTTTTACAGAGGTCATGCCCCGGCTCCTTACAACCTTTTCGTATTCTAATGTTCGGAGGAGTAAAGCTGAATCAGGCGGAAAGCTTAGACGGCCGCCCCCGCCTCCCTGATTGCAGGTCTAAGGTTCGCGCGAGGCTTGGCGCTCGCGTAAGTTCGCGGGCCCTTTGTAAAAATAATGGCCTCGGTTTTCTCCCTTTTGTCCATTATGAGGTCAAGGCAGTTCGTTTGCGACGCTTCTACGGCGTTCCGAGTATTCACGAAGGGAACGTTTCTAAAAAGAGAAACACAATGAGAGAAGATAGTTTGAAAGTAGGAAAGAGCGCGCCGGAAGACAACGCAACCGAGTTGTCAGAGCAGGCCTTGGACAATGTCGCCGGTGGAGACACACGGGTGAATAGCGAATTAGAACAGTTCGCCAAGGCACCGACTGCGACGGCCGCCCAAGTGAAGTTGCAGCCGGTCTCCGCCAGAGCGATTGTTACGAGGGGAGTCGGCACTTAACCCGTTTTCCGCATTCTGTGGTTGTGATGCGCGACTGACCCGCCAAGTTCCCCGGCGTTAACCGACGACCGGGGTCTTGGCTCGTGGTGAGTAGTCCTGCTGGTAGACGCGGGATGTGGCCTTGAGAAACGTTTAGCTTGCGAGAAGTTTTGAAACTCACAAGCGCCCTGAATAGGATATACTTCCGCTATGTCCGGGTCCGGTGGCGAAGTGACGCGTTTGCTGGCCCACCTCCAGCAAGGCCACCCGGAAGCTGCAAAATTCTTTCCATTTGTCTATAACGATTTGCGCCGCCTCGCGGGGGCCTACATTTTGCTGGATTGTGCGCGGCCGCGCTTCTTCGGTGGCCTGAGCGGGGAAGAAGCCGCGGTTGCCCGCCTAAAGCCAGGATGAACGCGGACGGCTGGGAGCGGGTCAAAGCGATCTTCAACGATGCAGTGGAGCTCGATCCAGGGAAGCGCTCCGCGTTTCTCCAACAAAGCTGTGCTGGCGATCAGGATTTGCAACGTGAAGTCGAATCCCTGTTGGCTTTTGACTCCAATGGCAAGGCCAGCTCGGTCCTCGGCAAACCCCTTTTTCAGGCGCCCGCTGTCGGACCGGCAATTCCCCTCAACCAATCTCCGTTTACCCTGCAAGACCGCTATACCGTGGTGCGCGAGTTAGGACGCGGAGGAATGAGCGCCGTCTACCTCGCAGAGGACCGCCAGCTCCTTTCCAAACGCGTGGTCGTCAAAGTTCTTCTTAAGGAAACCAGCCAGGATCCCTGGGTCCGCCAGAAGTTTAAACAAGAGATGGAAGCCCTGGCGCGGATTGATCACCCAGGGGTGGTAGGCGTGCTGGATACCGGGCTGACTGACGAAGGCCATCAGTTTCTGGTGATGCAGTACATCGAGGGGATGACCCTACGCGGCGCGATCGAGCCCGGCGGCATGAACCCGGCACGCGCGGGACACATCATTCATCAGATTGGACAAGCGCTGGCGGCGGCGCACGAAAAGGGAGTCTGGCATCGGGACTTGAAGCCCGAAAACATCATGCTGCAAGCCCTGGGTGGCGAGGATCACGTCAAATTGATCGATTTCGGCATCGCCAGTATCCAGAACTCCGAATTCAGGGGTGAGAAAACCAAGGTGGCCGGGAGCTGGACCTATATGGCTCCCGAGCAATTGACTGGCAAGTCGTGCGCAGCCACTGATACCTATGCGCTCGGTGTAGTTGCCTACGAGATGCTGACCGGGGTGCCCCCTGGCACGCAGAAGGAAGTACCGGCCCAGTTGTCCCACGCGGCCGAGCGATCCATTCTGAAGGCCATGTCGTACCGGCCGGAGCTTCGCCATAGCGGTGTGCGTGAGTTCAGCGAGGAACTCTCTCATATTCTGATGGGTGCCGAACCGGTTCGGCGGCGGACGAATCCCGGTTCCATCGAGATCGCTCACGTTTTATTTACTGATCTAGTGGGCTACTCGATGCTACCAATGGATCGCCAGAAAGCGTACCTGGAGCAGCTTCAGCAGATTGTGCGGGAGTCGCCGCAATTTCAGGGTGCTGAAGCGGACGGCGATCTAATCAATATGCCCACCGGGGACGGTATGGCACTGGCTTTTTTTGGGGATCCGATCGCTCCCGCGCAATGTGCGATGGAGTTGGCGGCTGGCCTGAAAAGCAAGCCCCATCTCAAACTCCGCATGGGTATTCACAGTGGCCCGGTTTACCGCGTCGCCGACATGAATGCCAATGCCAACGTAGCCGGCGGGGGCATTAACATGGCGCAACGCGTGATGGATTGCGGCGACGCCGGACACATTCTTGTCTCCAAAAGCGTAGCGGACGTACTGCTGCAGTTGAGCCAGTGGTCGCCTGATATCGCCGACCTGGGCCCATGCACGGTGAAACATGGGGTCGTCCTACACCTGTATAACTTGGCAAATGGCGAGATTGGGAATCGGGAAGTGCCTCGCAAGCTAACATCCGCCACCCCGCCTAAAAAGTCAAATAAAAAACTCGTAGTAGCGGCAATAAGTACAGCGGCGATCATCGTCGTAGCGGGCGCAATCTGGCTTGGAAAAAACGTAACGAATTCCAGGTTTCTTACGAATCATCCCTCTATCGCCGTGCTGCCGTTCGAGGATCTGAGCGCTGAAAAGAACCTGGAATATCTTTCCGATGGCGTTGCTGAGGAACTCTTGAATTCGCTGCAGAAAATTCCCGGCCTGCGGGTTGCTGGAAAGCGGTCAACGTTCAGGTACAAAGGCAAAAACGCGGATTTTCGCACCATCGGCAACACCCTTCACGTGGGATCGATTCTCGAAGGGAGCGTGCGTAAAGACGGCAATCGGGCCAGAATTAGGGTGCAACTCATCAAAGCGGCCGACGGCTTTCAGATGTGGTCGAGTACTTACAACGAGGAATTGGATACAGGCATCTTTGCCATGCAGGACGAGATCGCCCGGGCGGTGCTGGGTGAATTGAAGGTGACGCTGCTGGGTGAGAAGACCCTGGTCGCAGCTCAGAAAACGCCAAACGCCGGCGCTTATAGCGCTTATCTAAGGGGGCGTTATTTTCTTCAAACACAAACCAAAGAAAATCTTGAGAAAGCGGTGGTCAATTTTGAGCAAGCGACCAAGCTGGATCCGGGTTATGCCTCAGGCTGGTTTGGCTTGGGGGATGCTTTGAGCAATCAGGCAATGCAGGTGTACATTCCGGCCGATGAAGGATACCGCAAAGCACGGGAGGCGGTCGATCGCGCGCTGGCTCTCAATCCGGATCTGGCCGACGCATACGTGGCCTTAGGGTGGATAAAAGAGTTTTATGATTGGGATTGGGCCGGAGCGGATGCGGCTTACAAACGAGCACTCGCGTTGGAGCCGGGCAACGCGGCGGCCATTACCCGCGCGGGGAGTTTAGCCGCGATTATGGGCCGCCAGAAAGAAGCCATCGCCCTGAGTCGGCAGGCGATGCAGATTGACCCGCTCAGCGCGACGGTTTTCCAACATGCTGGAATCACGTTCTACAATGGCGGGCTGCTCGACGAGTCCATCGCCGCGCTCAATCGGGCCCATGAAATTGCTCAGGTAGCGAACATTCACGTAGTTCTTTGCAAGGTGTACCTCGAGCAGCTACGCCCGGAAAAGGCCTTGGCCGAGGCAAAACAGGAGGAAGATCCCTCCTTTCGGGTGTTCGAGTTGGCATTGGCTTATTATGCGCTTGGACGGAAGTTCGAATCCGATACCAACCTCGCGGAGTTGATAGCCAAGTATCAATCTGATTCCTACTATCAAATCGCTCAAGTCTATGCCTTTCGGAACGAGGCGACGGAGGCATTCAAATGGCTGGAACAGGCCTACAAGGGGCGCGACTCGGGTCTTCCTGAAATCAAGAGCGATCGGTTGTTGAAGAGCTTGCGAGCTGATCCACGGTACAGTGCCTTGCTGACAAAAATGAAACTGCCGCTCTGATTCTGTTCATGATGTTTGCTGAGTTGATCGCGAGCAAGGCCGCACACTGGCAGCATCAAGCGCCAACACCGTAGCAAGCGGATGACGCGCATCCACGAAGAATTTCGCCCACTACCTCCCCTGCTGTTCGCACAATCGGCAGCCTCGCCTAGTTTGTCCCAGGCCCGCTCACTCAGGGCGAATCCATCCGCACAGAATGTTCTGGCTCCGTCTTTCGAATTGCTGTGCATTATAGAGCGAAGGCACTTAGTAGTGCGTTGAACCGAAGAACGTTTCTAAAGGGACACAATGAACGAAGACACGAAGACGTTTAGACTGAAAGGGCCATGAGACTGCGAGCGGGCGGCAAGCGGCATTTTGGACCTTTCCCCGGTACCGCCGCCAGCAGCCTGCTTGGACGTTTCGGGTTGCCCACCTCGGGCGTCGTTAAATGCTGAGGTGAACCTTAACCCCGTGTTTCACCGTGCATTCGCCCAGATTGGTCAGGTACGGCGACCACTGGCTCAAGTGCACGGCAGTCAACCCGGTGTCGAGCACGCCTACGACCCCGGGATCATCAATACGCGCCAGGGCTTCCATTTCCTGTTGAAACTTCTGGCGAATCCAGGGATCGACACTCGTCTCTTCCAGCAGCACTCTACAACTACGCTTGGCCAAGAGCTGTCGATCCCGGGCGAGATATACAACGCTCATTCCGCCTCGGCCAAGCTCCCGCTCCACCGCATACCGATCGTTCAGAATCAGCGTGGCTTCGCTTGTGCTTGGCAACGCCGCTAACCCCGCAGATCCGATTAGGGCTTGATCGAGAAGCTAAGTGTTTTGCTCGTCTGAACCGAGCAACGACTCCCCGTCTCCGAGCAGCTCTTCGTCGCTCCTGCAGCGTGAGCGGAGGAAGCTCTGCGCCCCTCTAGAGGGCATGCTACTGCTTCCTGAAATATTTCTTTAACGACCTGCCAACGCTCCGGGGTCATTCAGGTTTAACGGTGGCCAGTTCCCGATGAAGCCAAGCTTTGGCCAATCGCCACTCCCGTTTGATCGTAGTCGGCGAGACGTTCATCGCCTCGGCGGTCTCCTCTACGCTCATACCTGCGAAGAAGCGCAGTTCGATGAGCTGCGTTTGCCGCGGATCTATCCGTTCCAGCCGTTCCAGCACTTCGTCGATTACAATCACATCTCCCAGCCGGTCCTCAGCAACTAGCAGTTCCGCGTCCATGTCCACTGCCTGCTCGCCACCACCACGCTTGCCTGCGCGGCGACGCACAGCATAAGAGACCA
>JANXQZ010001052.1 GCA_025353235.1 Bryobacterales bacterium | reverse complement strand
GATCTCGCCAGGTGAAACGGCCCCGGTCAAATAACTCGCCCCGTTCACAACAGCGGTGATCGTGGACGGACCGGCCATGGTAACCGTCAGCGTCACCGTGATCGCCTGATTCACGCCAGGCATGCTGGAGGAAGTCAGGTTCACCACGTTCGTGTACGTGCCCGGCGCCAATGTTGCGACAACAGACCGGTTCAAAGCCACAACCAAACTGCCGGGTGTGGTGCCGCTGCCCGGCGATACTGTCGCGAAAATGCTCCCGGTGCTTGGGAGTTGAGGCCCGACAACGACTGCTGTGAAGGGAATATTGCCGCTGGGGCTCGCTATCTGAATCGATTGTGAAGCCGGCAGAGCCCCGCCAACTTGATAGCTAAAGCCAACGTTGGAAGTGGACACGGTGAATAGCGGCGCTCCGCCAACCGTCAAAGTAACAGGAACATTGAGGGGACTGTTGACGGCCCCAGGCACGAAGATTGTGACCACGCCGGAGTAGGAGCCCGCAGCCAATTGCGACCCGTTTGGCGAGACCGTGATCGTCGAGCCAGACGCGCTGACGTTCAACCAATTTAGACCGTTGAACAACGTCGCGGTGGCACCCACGGTGGCACCCGCAGGAACGCCGCCCACCTGAATCACTTGGCTGGCCGGGGTCGGAGAGCCAAGAGGTTGGCTAAACGTCAGCAAAGTCGGATTCACAGCCACAGTCCCGGTGGCGATGGTGAGTATCACAGGGACCGACTGCGGGGCCACGTTGAGCGCAGTGCTGGAAACGTTGATGCTGCCCATATACACCCCGGGCTGCAGGTTCGAGGGGTTTACAATCACGCTCAAGCTGGCCGGTGCAGAGCCAGTATTTGGCGCAACTGAAAGCCAAGTGAGGCCCGGCGGGTTGGTTGCCGCAGTAGCTGTGAAGTTCAGCGCAGTACTCCCATCCGTGCTGGTGAGAGAAATAGATCTCTGCACCGGAGTAGTATTTCCGGCAACGGTGGTGACGCTGATCACCGACGGGCTGAGGGTCAAGAGAGGAGTGGTGGAAACGTTCAGCGTGACCGGTACGGTAATTGGCGCGGTCATAGAGCCGGGAACTGAAATCGTCACGGTGCCCGTGCATGTTTGGGGCGTTGTGAGGTTGCTCGTGGCCACCGCCAGAACAACCTGAGATTGCTGACTGGATTGCACGGGAGTGCTTGCCGTTCCGGGTGTTGCGGACAAAAATCCACTACAAGTTGTCGTGGTGGCAAGCACGTTATAGATCAAAGGAGCACCCGTGCTGCTGAGCGTTAGCAACTGGCTTGGCGGGTTAGCCTGACCGATCTGATAATTGAAGGTGATTGCCTGCTGGGTGGAAAGCAGCATTGGATTGTTGCTCACCACAAGGGTGACCGTGAAGCTTTGCGCCGGATTGCCCGAGCCGGGCGAACTGATTGTCACATTCTCGGCGTAGGTATTCGGTGCAAGCCCGCTTAAAACTGCGGGGTTGATGCTGAACGTGATTGGCTGGGGCGTGGTCCCGGTGCTGGATTGGATTGTCAGGAAGTTCGGTCCGTTGCCGAGCGGTGTCGCGGCCACGGTGTAGTTCAGCGCTGTGCTGGAACTGGTCACTTGAACCGTCTGCGTGGCTGGCACCGCCGTACCCAATTGGTAGTTAAACGTCACGCCGTTCGTGGGCACCTGCAGCAGAGGGCTGTTGCTCACAAGCAGGCTAACTGGGATCGTTTGAAGCGGATTCGAAGCGCTCGGCGCAGAGATAGTAATAGAGCCGGTGCAATTGCCTGGCTGCAGTCCGGTCGGGTTGATCTGAACTGTCAAACTGCTCGGGGTCGCACTTGCCTGGGGCGATACCACCAACCAGTTACTGCCGCAAGCAGACGTTCCTGCAGTGGCGGTGAAGCTGATCGGACTGCCTCCGTTCGTGGACAAGTTCAACGTCTGCGGTGCGGGCGCGGTTGTCCCAGTCTGGTACGCAAACGACAATTGTTGCTGCGAGATGTTCAACGCGGAGGGCCCAAGAACGCTCACTTGAACCGGGATTACCAAGCCGGTGGATCCAGGCGGATTGATTGCAACCGCACCAAAGTACGTGCCAGCGGGTAAGCTAGTCGGATTCACCGTAACCGTAAGTGTGCTCCCGGTGGTTCCCAGGTTCGGAGTGACCGATAGGAAGTTGCCTCCAGTGCTCGTGGAAGTGGTAGCGGTGAACGACGAGGCGGAGGTGGTAGACGACGCAATGTTCACCGGCTGGCTCTGCGGGACAGTGCTCCCGGTTTGAAAACTAAACGCAAGCTGGCTGGGCGTGGCCGTCACGGGCGAGGTCCCGTTAGGATTGACATTCAGCGTCACGGGGACGGTGGTGCTCCCGGTTGACGTGGTTATTGTGACGAACCCGCCATAAGTGCCGGCCCCCAGGGATCCCGGGTTCACATTCACGGTGAGCGCCTGCGGGGTGCTGCCAGAGGGAGGCGAAACGGACAGCCAATTTCCGCCCGAAAACGTGCTTGTGGTGAAGTTCACTATCGATGCGCTGGTGGAGGACACCACCAGGTTTTGGGGAGCAACGGGTCCGCTATTGCTTTGCGCGCTGAATGTGAGTTGAGGCGGGCCTACGATGATGCCGCTATTCTGTGCAAGCAGACCAAAACTGCCAGCAAAAAGCGCGAGGGGCAGCGCAAACCGGTGTACGAAAGTATTCATGAAAGCTCCAGGTAGTGTCGGGGTGGCGCTCACGCGGAGCGCAAACTGTTAGACACACGAACCGCTAGTTCAGTTACCTTTGCTTTCCAGGTGTTCCAGCGGACTGTCAAAATCAAACCCGAATAGGCGGGGATCTTCTCCGATCACCGCAGCAGAGAATATATTCAGAACATAGCCGTAGGTTTCGTCCGGAACCTTTTCGCGGTGCAGGGAGATCAGCTTCCAAAAATTTCGTTCTTTGGGGTTTTGGGGCATTTGCTTGACGTAAGGCAGCACAGACTTTTCACCCCAGTTATAACAGGCCATCACCAGCAGACCCGAGGCTTGCGCCTCCGTAGTGTAAAGATCTTTCAAGTAACTGGCGGCGGCCTTGGTCGCGCGATCCCAATGGTGGCGGTCATCCCCAGGATCGGCACGAGGCAAATCGGCTAGCGGCCCGATGTGCAATCCATACTTGATGGCCGTGTCGGGAATGAATTGCCACATGCCTTTTGCATACCCCATCCTGGTTATTGGCCCGCTGATCAACGGGTCGAAGTTGCTCTCCTGCAGCGCGAGATAGAAGAATTGGACAGGAAGATTCTGAGCTTGCAGCTCTTGAGCGATCACCGGAGCGTAACCGTTTTCCTGGGCTCTCCGGACATCTGTCGCCAGACGGCGCGAAGACTTCCACTCCTGGATATGCTTGTTGATCTCGATTTTAAAATCCGGCGGAATATCCAGTTCGCACTCGCCAAAAATCCGAGCGACGCGCAGGATCAAGCGGTCCTGAGGGGACATCTTCGCATCGTATACGTGCAGCTTGGTGAGAAACTGAGTGTAATCCTTCTCCATTTGAGCGCGCTGTTTGCGGGCGTTCCGGATCTCTTCTTGTCCTTTAACACTGTGCGTTTCGCTCACCAGGGTCTCGATGCGGGCTATGTTCACATCGAGCGCCTTCATCGAATAGAAAATATTCTCAGCGAGTCCCTTCCACTGGCTCGACTCCTTATGCAGATACAAAGCATAAACGCCTGCCCCGATTGCAAGCAGCCCAAGAACCGCCATGACTTGGCCGTATTTCCACTTCTGTTTCTTCTGCACTTGGGAGAACGCCTGTCGAATCATGATCGTGCGATCGCCCATGGGTTGGCCGGTCTCTTTGCCGAAGTAGTGCGCATGGATATTCTCGCTGCTGATGGCTGGCGGAGGAGGAGGAGGCACTTGCAGGGTGACCAGCGGCCCTTCAATCCCAAGACGGACCGTAGTCGTCTGTGCGAGGGGGATTACATCAGCACGCTTCCCATTGACGAAGACACCGTTGCTGCTATTCAGATCGCGCGCTGACCATTGGCCGTTGACGCAGGAAACCTCTAGATGATGGCGGCTGACATATTCGCTCTTGATGCAGATGTCGTTCTCTTCGGTCCGGCCGATGCGGAACGAGGTCGAGAACTCGAGATTGCGCGGAGATCCCGGCGTCGCCTCAAAACTGACGCGCAGGATCGATTTCATAGCTTGGGGCCCAGGCATACGCGGCGATCCCTCAATCCTAACGCAGGGCACGCCGATCACGTTAGAATGGGTTGAATTATGCGCAGCGAATGGGTTTCCCCAAGGATGAACGATCCGATCCGCACTCAGATGCACT
>JANXQZ010001033.1 GCA_025353235.1 Bryobacterales bacterium | reverse complement strand
CGGTCTTTACGATGGACCGGCCGGCGAACGGCTTGCCCGAAGATCTGCGCGATCATGCGCGCCTGATGTGCGACATCATTGCGATCGCGTTTCAGACGAATAAGACTCGCGTCGCATCGCTGATTATCTCTCGCGATCTTTCAGCGATGTATTATCCGTTTCTCGACGTCAAGGAAGGGCATCATTCCGCTTCGCATAATAATAATTCGGATGGGTACGAACGCATCGCCCGTTTTCACGTGAGCCAGTATGCTTACCTCGCGTCCAAACTGGACAGCATGAAAGAAGGGGATGGGACCGTGCTCGACAATACGTGTCTGATGTTCCTTTCCAATCTCTGGATTGGCCGCAAGCACGATAACTTTAGATTGCCGCTGGTGCTCGCCGGGGGACTCGGAGGCACGCTGGAAACGGGACGTTCGCTGAACTATCTGGATGCCAGCGAGGATATCCGCAAGATGTGCAGCTTGTATCTTTCGCTGATGGATCGGTTTGGGGTGAAGCTGGATAATTTTGGCGACTCGCAAACGCGGCTGGAACGGCTGTAAAAGGGCAAAGCAAACCGCAGTCCCCTAACTGCGGTTTGCCCTTGATTAATCCGTCGAGTGCTTCACCTTGTCGCCAGCCTGCTTGAGCTTATCGCCTACTGTATGGGCGGCATCCTTGCTTTTGTCCGCCACAGTGTCAGCAGCGTCTTTAGCCTTTTCCGCACCTTTGTCGATGTTGTCTTTGACGTCGTCTTTGATTGAACTCACGTGTTGCTCCTGATGCTTAGACTAAGCGCAGGGATAAGCGTTACAGCCGCACGTTTTGCTTTTTGAGAAATTCGATGAGCGCCTGTTTTTCTTCAGGATCAAGCTTGCCGTTCTTGTTCTTGTCGAAGAAATTAAACGTGGCTTTCATCTGCGCGACCCTCTTGGGGTCTAAGCCTGAATCATCGGAGCCGCCGTCAATCATGTCGGCGATAAAATGGGCGCTCATGTCGCGCTGAAACTCCGGGACATCGGCCGGGTCGTCCAGCGACACCGAAATGAAGGTGAACGCCATCTCGTTTGTGGTTTGCTCGCCAAACTTCACGCGGGTCGGCGGATTGCTGGGGTTGCGCGAATTGTTGGCAGAGTTATCGAAGGTGTACTCCATTTCAATGCGCGTGCCTTTGGGCAGCTTTAGCGGCGTCTCGTAGCGGTAGGCGCCCTGCCAGTTAAAGTCCCAATCCTTAATCCAAATCATGGGTTTGACTGAGCCGTCGGGCAGGTGCGCGTCTACCTTCATGTCCTTGCACAGGTAGTGCGCGTGCGGAAAAATGCTGAGCGTCTCCGCGTCCATGGGGAGTTCAGCCGAGGCCTTCACTACGAAATGGTCGTCACCAGGAGCGATATCTATTCTGCGGTTGCCCGCCATTACCAACGCCATGCCCTTCTTGGGCGCATCCTGGGTGAAGCTGAGCCCGATGGAAGACTGGTCCGTTTCGGGTTTGCCGGACAGGTGGTAGTGCATCTGAACCACTAAGTCCGATGACTTGGCTACGGTGATAGCCAGTCCTTCGGAAAGAACCGTGGGCGTCGCGCCTGGTGCCCAACCGCCGAGACCGCCGGAGATTGCAAGGCCGGGTCCGCCCACGCAGTCGTAGCCTTGGCCAGGGACTTTCTCTCGCCGCCGCGCCTCGCCCGTAGCGTCGAGAAAGATAATCGCGTGGTGCACTACTTTTCGGTTGCCGGGGTGGAATTCGACTTTGTTGACCCACTGCGCGCTTTCATTCCCCAAGGGAATGACGAAGCAGCGAAACTGATCGGGGCCACCGGCGGGCAAAGAAACGGGATCCGTCATGGAGACGACGCGATCGGGCGGTCCTGCCTGCCAACCGTCCACGAACTTGGGAGGGATCCGCTTGTTATCCGCGTCGCCTTCTGGCGCGCCGTTGTTGGCCCAGTTGCGGAGAGTGGCAATTTCCTCGTCAGTCAAGCGGCGCTCGTCCTTGAATTGGCCGAATCCCGGCTCCGCCTTCCAAGGAGGCATGTAGCGGGACTGGGTTACGGTCGCGATTTGCTTAGCGTGCTTTACCGCGTCTTTATAAGTAAGCAGTGCGAAGGGAGCCACTTGCCCAGGACGATGACAACTCGAGCAATTCCTGTAGAGAATGGGGGCTATGTCGCGATTGAAGGAAGGTGCGGGGCCGGAGTCCGTGGCGGCTCCTGCTCCGAGAAGCGCGGGAATGAAAGCAGCGAGAAGCAGGTTGGCGATGCGGGTGATTGGTGCCATGCTGTCCTTAGCATGACAGAAACGACGCAGCTTAGTCTGGGATCTCGGTGCCGGTCTTTGGCTCCGCGGCGGGTCTGCCGTTCATGGAGTGCCGAAAACGGGAGGACGCTTCATACGACTTCTTCCGAGCTCGCATGATGTTGCCGAGCGGGCGGTGCGCGGATAATCCATGCCAGGGGCTGAATGACAGCATCTCATCAACGTAAACCCGCCGCTCCGGACTGTAGGCATGTTGAGGTTTCACCGTGATCCGGGCAACCGGCACGTAGGGGCTTTCCTTTTCGTCCCATTCCACGGAAGCGTCTTCGATAGGCATCTTCTTCACGTCCGTGCAAAGCTGGACACCCACCTCCCACTCTGCGGTGTTCGTCCCGAAAAATTCGACAACGGCGTCGCGCAGTGCGGAATAGTTGCCGCCGATCTCCAGATGTTTGTTGGTCAGCGCTTTGAGATTCTCAGAGGCGGGGGAGATACAAATTTTCGCGACGTAGTTTCCATAGCGGAGTGGGGCAACGCTGCAAAAAGTCTCGCCCAGGATGTGGGTTTGCGGGTGGCCAAAACCCAGAAGCGTCGCGCTTTTCAGGCCGATCGATTCCAAAACGCTCTCGGCTACGCGGGCGGTTGTGGAGACAGCCTGTTTCAGAGTTTCTGAATCGGTCGCATGTTTTTCGAGAACGCGGAGCTGCTCGAGGAACCCGGCTGCATCCGGCACTGGAAAGGCTTTCGCGTTCACGCACACGAAATCCTGCGTAACCTCGTCTTCGTGACCAGGCAGCATCTGCTCCCCGTGAACGCCAATTACTTTTACAGCCAAGCCGCGAGGCGTGGAGATGCTATCGGGCAGCATGTCGCCGGGATTCGTCGAAAGCCGCAGGATGACCGGATAAGAAGCGCTGCGTCGGAACAATCCTTGCGCAAAAGGCTCCGGCAGTTGCTCATACACTTTGAGGTCGCCTTTAAGCAGGCCGTGACTCTTGGCGTGAACGGCGCGGGCTGCGTGACGGGCGCGGTCATTCATTGTCTCGGCGATGTGCCGCATGGCGGTCGCAATTTCGTCGAATGTTTTGTCTTCGCCGGGTTGCTTCACCTCAAGAGAATCATCATAGAGAACATATTGTTGGGTCTGGGTAGGCACGTCTATCGACTCTAGCTTGGAGTGAATGGTTTCGAAGTGGCGAGCATCCAATCCCTTGTGATCGTTTACGGTGAAATTCTCAGCACAGCTGATCGAGTTCGTCATTGAGGGCGATCAACTGTTTGTCCCGATGGCTGCTCAGGTCCGGTAACTCGTCCCTAAACACTACGCCGTTACTAGCGGGTCACGAGACTCACACTCCGCTTTCCGAAAACACCGGTTCACGTTCCTTTGCCTATCCGCGGCCAAACCGCAGTGGGCGCAGTAGCGGGCAGGCACTACGCACTGCGTGTGGTCCATCACGAGGCTCTTTGCGTTTCCCTGGCTTCCTTCAAAAATAAGACGAGTGCATCGACAAACACGCGCACCTTAACTGAGAGGCTCCGATGACTCGGGTAAAGCGCGTGCGCATCGACACTTTCGCCCTCACACTGCGGTAAAACGCGGACCAGCGTTCCCTTTGCGAGGGCATCGGCGGCAAGGTAATCAGGCAAGCGGCCGATTCCGACACCACCCATAAGCAGAATCTTGGCAGCGGCGGGTTCGGATACAACGGTGGTGGGAGTGAACTCGAAGTCCTTTTTGGAGCCGGCGGAAGTCCGAAATCGCCAGGTGTACCGTGGATCAGCGTTGGCTACTAAGAAATGGCTAGACAAATCATCAAGGGTCTGCGGTGTCCCGTGTGCCGACAAGTAGGAAGGGCTTGCGCAAATGAGGAGTTTAATGGTCGCTAGCTTTCTAGCGATGAACTCGGAGTCGCGCAGCGGGCCGATCTGGATTGCTACATCGGCGTTCTTGGCGAAAGTCTCGGCCGGTCGGGTCTCGACGAACAGTGACATCCGGACTTCGGGATAACGGGCGAGGAACACTGGCATCATCGGAGTCAAGAGTCCAACCGTGAACGTGTACGGCGCGTTAACCCGCAACGTGCCGCGTGGAACACCGATCATCCCGCTGAGCGCGTTCTCAGCCTCGCCGACATCATCAAGGATTCGACGAGCGTGGCGGAGTAGCATATTCCCTGCGTCGGTAATACGGAGGTGCCGAGTGGATCGTTCGACAAGCGAAGAGCCAGCGACGCCTTCCAGACGAACAAGCGAACGACTGACCGATGATTTGGGCATGCCAAGCGCGCGAGCAGCGCCCGAGATGCTGCCAAGTTCGGTGATTCGTAGGAAGGTGCGAAGATCCAGAATCTCGAACACTAATCTCAGTGTTCCATATTTGGAACGCGCTGTCCAAATCTTGGATCTAGTTTGCCCTTACCGGAACGGTTAAAGTCGTTTTAGAGGAACAGAAATGGAGAACGGCATAACGCAAACGATACTTCTCGCAGGCGCAACCGGCATGCTAGGCAGCCGCATCGCGAGACATTTGCTCGCTTTGCCCAATGCGCG
>JANXQZ010001020.1 GCA_025353235.1 Bryobacterales bacterium | reverse complement strand
CGCCAGCCGGTCGATACCCGTTTCCCGCGATGCTTCGCTGAAAGCGGGATCGTACGTGCACCAGCGATCCAGGCAAATATCTCCCACTACCAGCGCTCTCTTGCGAGGGAAGGCGTCGAGAATTTCCTTGGTAGTCACGCTTAGATCAACTCCCGACGAAGGGCCGGCAAAGTGGCGCGATGCTCGCCCTGGAAGTAGTAACTCTCGCCGCCATCAGCCACCGTTCGCACCAGAATTGTTTTGTGCGGGCGGAAATAATAACCGGGGTCAGACTTGTCGAGTTCCTTGTGAATGTCCCCGCGAATCGGACAAATGTCAAAAACGGCGGTGGTGAATGTAGCAACCGCGCGTCCGTCTTGCTTGGCCACGTTGCGCACCATCGCAAGCGCCTTGAGATAGACCTCTGGTGCCATGATCGCGGACCCGAAGCTCAGCATTACTCCGCCTTCCAGCCGTTCCATGGTCTTCGTAAATATCAAGAAGTCGCGATAGCTTGCCTCGCCCGCAGCCGCGCCTTCGAAGTTAGGATGCTCGTGCAGGATGTCATAGCCAATCCCCACATGCACCGTAGCTGGAATGTCGAGCCGGTATGCCGCTGCCAAAATGCTCAGGCCGCGATGAGGAAAATCGCTCTCAAGGATTCTCCGACCGATGTTCTCGCCATAGCCGAGCGAAAGGCTCGCAGCCTCGTTCACCCAATTGTTCAGTTCGCCAGTTTCACGCCACAGCCCGAACTCGCCGGTGCGGATATAGCGCGGGACGCTCTCCGTGGTGGCTCCGATGCGCGCCAGTTCGTAGTCATGGATCGCGACGGCGCCATTCATGGCGAGATGGTCGATGTAGCCGCGTTCCATCAGATCGATGATGTGCAGATTTATGCCTGCTCTAAGCAGGTGCCCTCCCGCCATAAGGATGCGCGCTCTGCCCCCACTACGCGCGCTTGTAAGACGCGTGGCCAAAGCTCGAAGATCTCTATGCTCAAACGCAGGCGTCTCATCATCGAGCCCGATCCACCGACTCAGCAGCAAATCATTTTGCCGGTGGGCGAGCGGCTGAATCAGCAGCCGGGAACGGTCAAAGCATTCATACTTCGACGTCATGCGGCAAAGAGGGTAGCCAGCAACTCGTCATGAGCCTGAAAGTTGGGAACGATATAGTCCGCGCCCACGCCTATGAGTCGTTTCCGCTTCCACTGGTCAACTTCGAGACACTCGGGCTCCCTGCTCGCGACCCCCACCGTGACTCCACCCACATTCTTCACTTCTTCAATCTCCACATACCCGTCGCCGAAGCCGAGGAACTCCTCTCCGCGAAACTCAGCACTGGCCAAAATGCGCTGAATCAGAATCGCTTTGGAGAAGCTCTTATAATCGTCCAGCGCGCCGTAAACGCCGCCATCGAAGTAACGCGCCACATCCAGCAGACGCGCCTCTTCTTTCATGTAAATCTCGTCAGTCCCACTGGCCAGATACAGTTTCAGGCCGCGCTCCTTTAGGCTCTCCAGCAGCGCCCGCGATCCCGGAACAAGATACTTCTCCGGCGATACATGTCCCTTGCGCAGTTCCTCAACGCGGCTCTCGATTCGTTCCCAAAGCAGGTCGAGATACATCGTTTTATAGGCCAGCGGCTCCAAGGCTTTCCCGCCTCGCGCTTCCACCGCTTCCGCCAACGCGATCATCTGGTAAATCGTTTCCTTGCCTGTCAAACGCCAGACAAATTCCTCGATCACATCGCGCAGTTGCTCTTCCGTCTCTCCCGTTTTCAGGTCTGCAAGAATTTCGATCATCATGGGAACCATGACGTCCATCCAGCCCGAGCGAACCAGCGATAGAGTGCCGTCGAAGTCAAACAGAGCCACGCGTGCGTCCTTGGCGGTGACGCCAGCGGATATGCTTTCAATCATTTCTATTATTGTAGGTGCGGTCAGCGTTTGTATCCGATGGTGCGCAGAAAGTCATGCCTCCATTGGGCATCGGTCGCAGTCTCCACGCCCTTAGGCGAACTTCCGTCCACTACGCCGAGAACGGCCCGCCCCTGCTCCGTTTCAGCCACGATCACCTCCACCGGATTCGCGGTCGCGCAGAATATGCGACACACCTCAGGCACCTGATTGATGCGGGCAGTGAGATTGATGGGATACCCTTCGCGCACAGCAATCACGAACATGTGCCCTGCCCCCACCGCCTCCGCATTGCGCGTTGCATTCGCCTTCAGATCCTCGTCGTTCCCATCCACGCGAATCAGGCATGCTCCCGAGGCTTCATTGAAAGCGATGCCGAACTTCATGCCAGGAACCGTGTTCACAATCGCTTCGTACAAATCCTCCACGGTCTTGATGAAATGACTATGGCCTAAAATGAGATTACCTTCACTAGGGATTTCGAGTCGAATGACTTTGAGGTCCATGGCTCCATTATGCCCGCGCCCTTCATTGACCCTAATAAGATTCTCGACCACATAGGCAGCCTGCCTCACTCCCGAGCGACTTACAAGCAACTGGTAAAAGAACTGAGGATGCAAGGGGACTCGCGCGAGGAGCTCGACCAAGCGCTCGATCGCCTCGCCGAACGTGGCGAACTGTTCGAGCTTCGCTCCGGGCATTTCATCGCCACGCGAACCAGCCGGGAGTTTAGCGTCGGTAGGCTCAACATGCATCGCGACGGTTACGGCTTCGTCATTCCGGATAACCCGATCGCGGGCTTGCGCGGCGACATTTACGTTCCACATGAATCGGCGAAGAAGGCCATGCATGGGGACCGCGTGGTGGTGCGGGTGGCGCGCATTGAGAGCGACGGAAAGGCCGACGGCGAGATCTTGAAAGTCCTACGGCGAGCGCATCAGACCGTTGTAGGCGAGTTTCGCGTGCGTACGCGCGGCAATTACGTGGTGCCGCAAGACGACCGAATTCAGCAATGGATTCAAATTCCAGATGGCATGGAAGTCCCGCCCGCCGTCGTGAACCGGGATCGCGTGGGTGTTGCTCCGGTGACCGCAAACATCCCTGCCGATCTCGACGGCATGATCGTGAACGTGGAGGTTCTCGAATTTCCCGAAGACGGCGAAAGAGCCGTGGGCAAGGTGATCGAGATCCTGGGCCACCCCG
>JANXQZ010001007.1 GCA_025353235.1 Bryobacterales bacterium | reverse complement strand
CTCTATCGAAATAACAAGAACGGCACCTTCACCGAGGAAGCAGTAGCCGCAGGTGTTGCGTTTGGCGAGGATGGCGTGGCGCGGGGCGCGATGGGCGTAGACTGGTCTGACTACGATCGCTCCGGACGTCCGCATCTGCTGGTTGGCAACTTCTCAAACCAGATGATCGGGCTGTATCACAACGAAGGCAACAGCCTCTTCGTGGACGAGGCGCCCCGTTCCGCAGTGGGCCGAGCCAGCCTGTTGAGCCTTGCCTTTGGGGTCTTCTTCTTCGACTACGATCTCGATGGCTACCCGGACATCTTCGCCGCCAACGGACACATTGACGAAGAGATCGGGCGCGTCCAGCCGAAGGTTCAATACAAGCAGCCCCCGCTGATGTTTCACAACCTCGGAAAGGGGAAATTCGAGGACGTCAGCAGGGGCCTCGGTGCCGAGTTGCAGCGCCCAGTAGTTGCTCGCGGAGCTGCCTATGCCGATTTTGATCATGATGGCGATCTGGATATCCTGATCAGCACCAATCACGGACCGGCGTATTTGTATCGCAACGATGGCGGAAATCGGAACCACTGGATCCACTTGAAGCTCGAAGGTGTGCAATCCAACCGCAGCGCTCTCGGTGCAGCGGTCACCATTGAAAGCGCATCCGGAAAGCAGAGCCAAACCGTGCACAGCGGATCCAGCTACTGCTCGCAATCCGACTTGGCTCTCACCTTTGGCCTGGGCAAGGATGAACTGGTCAAGTCGCTGGAAATTCAATGGCCGAGCGGCAGGAAAGATCGCTTCGCCAATATCAAATCGAACCAGTTCCTCAAGATACGCGAAGGACAACAACCCACCCCATGACCCCCAAGATCCCGATCGCCGCCATCACCGACGAGTTCTCCCCAGATTTTGAAACCGCGCTCGTGCCCATGCAAGAGATCGGCATGGAAGCAGCCGAGCTGCGCGTGATCTTCGGCAAGAACATCATGAACCTGAACGAAGATGAGTTGAACCTTGTCCAGGTGATCGCGAAGAAGCGAGGCATCAAGATCATCTCCATCGCATCGCCCCTGCTGAAGTGCGTCTTTCCCGGCGGCGGAGAGGTGGACACGCGTTTTCAGCAGGACATCTTTGCTTCGAAGCATACCTTCGAAGACCAGCCGCGTTTGACCGAGCACGCGTTCAGCATCGCGAAGAAACTAGGCGCGCGCATCGTGCGCGTATTCTCGTACTGGCGCACCGTGGACCCGGATAAATGTTTCGAGGGAGTCTGCACAGCTCTCGACGACCTAGCCCAAAAGGCCGCGCAACACGACCTTATTATCGGGCTCGAAAACGAGCACGCCTGCAATATCGGCACTGCAGCCGAGACCGCGCGTGTTCTTGACCGGGTGAAGCATCCAAATCTACAGGTCGTCTGGGATCCCGCCAACGCCTATGTCTCGGGCGAAAATCCTTTCCCGCATGGATACAAGCTGCTGCCTCCGGATCGCATAATCCACGTGCATGCGAAGGATTGCAGCATGGATGGACACAAGCCAGAGTGGGGCCCGCTGGGAACTCGCGATGTGGATTGGAAAGGCCAGATTGCGGCCTTGATTCAAGACGGTTACCAAGGGTATCTAAGCCTGGAGACTCACTGGCCTGGCCCCGGAGGCGACAAGCTCGAAGGCAGCCGTATTTGCGGTTGGAACCTAAAGGGATTGGCCAGCGCGTAAACAATCGGTAGAAATTTCGCAATTTTGTAGAAATGTCATAGTGCTGGACGCGTCACACAGGTGGTGATTGTTCATAAACATTATGGAAGTTACATCATTGTATTGGCAACAGCTGGTCTCCTATCTTGTCAAAAAGCGCCGGATGCAGCGCAAGGCGCAAGCTCGGCGTCTCCAGAAGCTCAGTCGGCTCAGCAATCCGAGACCGAAATTCCAGCTAGCACAGTCCTCTGGATACAACTCCAAAAGGATCTCGACAGCTCCAAGCTCAAAACGGGCGATCACTTCTCCGGTCAAATCGCAGAGGATGTCATTCTCAACGGAAAGCCGCTTGTTCCTAAGGGAACGGCAGTAAAGGGCCGAGTTACCAATTCGGAGACAGCGCGGGAAAAAGGCGGTGCCGGGCTGCTCTCCCTGGTGCTGGAAACACTCACTGTTCGAGGCACAAGCTATACCATTGCAACAAGTCCGGTAACGCTGCAGGCCGCTCCTCTCACGGAAGACGTACCCAAGAACGACTCGGGCAAAGCAGTGACCGCCGCGCAAAATGCCTATGCACCCAAGCATGGAATCTTGCAATTCTTCCTCTCGAGCGCTGTTCGCGTAAAAGGTTAGCAGCGGCTCATCCCAGCGAACCGGCGCTTCATCCGAAAATCCGCCGGTTCGTCCGAAACTTGCGAGTTGCAGGCTACCCCGCCCGTACTCTTGTTTCATGAACTGCAAACTGATTATCCTCGCGCTCGCGGGTCTTGCGAGTGCGGCTACATCCGACCGTTTTGACCTGAAGGTCCGCAATTATTTTTTCGCCGGATTCACGGGCGATCCCGAGTCGCTCGACAAGGGTATGAAAATGTGTGAAGCGGCTCTGGCGGACGATCCCAAAAACGCCCAGGCTTTGGTTTGGCACGGCTCGGGCCTATACTTCCAATCAGCGCACTTTTTTCAAAAGGGCGACCAACAGAAGGGTATGGAGCTATTGCAGCGCGGAATCGGGGAGATGGATCAAGCGGTTGAGCTGGCTCCCGATAGTATAGGGGTTCGAATCCCGCGCGGCTCGGTTCTATTGGGCGGCTCCCGGCTAATTCCCGACCCTGCCTTGGCGCGTCCGCTGGTCGTGAGGGCGCTGTCGGATTTTGAGAGAAGTTACGAACTGCAATTGGAACAACTCGACAAGCTCGGAACCCATCCGCGTGGCGAACTCTTGATCGGGCTGGCCGAAGCGAACGCGCGCCTCGGTAACAATGAGAAGGCTGCGACGTTTTACGATCTGCTGGAAAAAGACCTTCCCGGCACACCTTACGCGAAGAAGGCCGCCCAGTATCGCGAAACCAAGGTCACTCAGACCGGCTGCCTGGGCTGCCACACCGCTAAATGACCTGGAAAGGATGCCGCGGTTTTCTTCGCCCGCTGACAGTGCTCACCAGCGGCGTCCTGATCCCAACGCTGTTCCTCGCGTTCCTGGCTCCCAGTCCCTCGGGGCTCCTGCGATTTTTCTTTACTTCGCTGCTGTACTCGTTCGTCATCGGCGGCATGGCGTACTCGATCATTCCTTACTCTTGGCCGTACTATTTGAAGTTGAAGGTGCCCTGGAACTGGTGTTTCCGGTTCGGCCTGCTGCTCGCGATCTCCGCCGTGGGCACGCTGATTTCAGTCACTGTCTTGTGGATCATCGGATGGAGTCATGCTGATTCGTTTTGGTCGCTTTACCTGGTCAACCTCAGAGTCGCAACTTTGTTCACTATGGTTACAGGCAGCGTGATTACACTTTACGAAACGATGCGAGCACGACTCGAACAGACCACCCTGGAGCTGCGCACGAAGGAACTGGAGCGGGAGCGCGCGCTGAAGCTGGCCACAGCCGCGCGCCTGTGTTCGCTAGAATCCCGCATCCATCCGCACTTCCTGTTCAATGCGTTGAACTCAATTTCGGCGCTGATTCAAGAAGATCCCAAACGCGCCGAGCGTCTTCTCGAGCGCATGGCCGCGCTGCTGCGCTTCTCGCTCGATGCAGGACAATCCGGCCTGGTGCCGCTGGAACACGAGATGAGAATTGTGACTGACTATCTGGAAATCGAGCAGGCCCGGTTCGGCGCCCAGATC
>JANXQZ010000944.1 GCA_025353235.1 Bryobacterales bacterium | reverse complement strand
AGCCAGCGCACCGGGCGCGACGGCAAGTCAGTGGAGCTGCAGGTTCCGGTGGGAACCATTGTCTACAACTTCGAAACCGGCGAGCTTCTGCACGACTTCACGGCTCGAGGCGAACGCTTCGTAGTTGCCAAAGGGGGGCGGGGCGGCCGCGGCAACCAGCATTTTGCCACTTCTACCCATCAGGCTCCCACGGAGCACGAACCAGGGTTTCCAGGGGACGAGTTAAATTTGCGCTTGGAGTTGAAGCTCCTGGCCGACGTTGGACTGCTCGGCTTTCCAAACGCAGGGAAATCGACCCTCATTTCCCGCATTTCGGCGGCACGGCCGAAAATTGCCGATTATCCGTTTACCACCTTGGTGCCGAATCTCGGCGTCGTGAGCGCAGGGGATCAAACATTCGTAGTGGCGGACATTCCAGGTCTCATTGAAGGAGCTCACCTGGGGCATGGGTTGGGCATTCAGTTTCTTAGGCATGTGGAGCGAACGCGGCTGCTGATCCATCTCGTGGATGTTTCCGAGCACACCGGGCGCGATCCCGTCAACGATTTCAACGTCATCATGAACGAGTTGAACAATTTCAGCGCGGACATGGCGTCTAAGCCCATGTTCCTGGTCGCTTCCAAGATCGATGTGGCCCAGGACACAGAAAGAATCGATCAGTTGCGGGAGCTTTCTGCAACGGCGGATCTGCCATTCTTCGAGATATCGAGCGTGACTGGCCAAGGCGTAGACGCCCTAAAGTACGCCATGGCTCAAGCGGTGCTCGAATCCACGCAAGCCCCTCTGGAAGAGGTTAATCGATAAACCCTCGCCAGATTTTCCCTTTGTCATCCCGCAGCACTAGCCCATAGCCGTCAGCTACCCCCGTTACCATGTGCCCGCCGCTGTCCCGAAAGGTGTATCGGACCCGATCGTCATCGCCTCTCTCAGCGCACCCCTTCCAAACATTGCCCAGTTGGTCGCGCAGCAGGATATATTCGCCGTGGCCGAAACCAGTGAGGCGCGTATTGCTTGACTTGTCCTCGAATGTGAAAAACCCTCCCGGGTCTTTGGTCTGTTGGCGCTTATTGCGATAAATCACCTTCTTCTATCGGCCATTATGGAACTAGCTGATATTGAAATAACCGCTTAGGACCAACCGGCAAACCACTTAGTCGACACGGGGCCGCCGCCATCGGTCAGGTACACTAAAAAGGTGGCGACCACTCTTGAGATTAACAGGCGTGAGAAAGAAGGAATCCTCATTCTCGATCTGAAAGGCCGCCTGGTTGTGGGCGAACCTTCGGTCCGATTGCGCGAGAAATTGACGGAAGAGATGGCTCAGGGTGCGCGGCGCGTGATCCTGAACCTGGAAGGCGTCGAGTATGTGGATAGCACCGGTCTTGGCAGCATGGTGATTTGTTTTACCGGCATGCAGAAGGCGGGCGGAGCCTTGAAGCTGATGAAACTGAATCGGCGGAACGTCGAACTCCTGGTGCTCACGAAGCTCTCCACTGTTTTCGAAGTATTCGGCGAAGAACAAGATGCTGTAAACAGCTTTTTCCCCGAGCGAGAGATCAAGCGCTTCGACATCCTAAGTTTCGTTCAGCAGGAAAATAAGGGTTGAGCGCCATGTTGGGTACTGGCGCTGCCTGTTTGTCATTTGAGTTGAAAACCACCGGCGGAGCGACTCAATCGTCTCGGACAATCCTGGAAAAAGGCCCGGCTCTGCTCTTTTTTTTCAAGGTTAGCTGCCCGGTCTGTCAGATGACTGCGCCCTACCTGGATCGTTTGAATGCGGGCGGAAGCGTGCAAGTGATCGGCATTTCCCAAGACGACAGCAAAGCCACTACGGACTTCAACCGGCGGTACGGCGTTAACTTCCCGGTGCTCATGGACGAGTCCCGCGCGAGCTATCCCGTCAGCAATTATTTTGGCATCAGCACGGTGCCGTCCTTATTCGTAGTGGAACAAGATGGCATCATTTCAACCGCATTTAGCGGGTTTTCCAAACGCGATTTGGAAGCTCTCGGCGAACGCATGAATGCTCCTCCCTTCCTGCCCGAAGAGAAGGTGCCCGCTTTCCGCGCGGGTTGAGGCTCGAAAAACTAGGTCCCGGTCGGGACCTGCGATACTAAAAAGGAATAGATGGCTAACAACAACGGGGTTTTCGGATCCGCCACCGCAATCATCAAAGGGATGAGCGTCACTCTGAAGGAGATGATGAGTCCCACGGTCACCGAAGACTACCCGGACCTTCCCCCTAAATTTCAAGAGCGTTTTCGCGGCGTTCACGTTTTGCAGCGCGATGAAAACGGTTTGGAAAAATGCGTTGCTTGTTTCCTTTGCGCTGCTGCCTGTCCAGCCGACTGCATTTATATCGAAGCGGCCGAGAATACCGATACGCTGCGGATGAGCGGCGGAGAACGCTTCGCTAAGGTATACAACATCGACTACAACCGCTGCATCTTTTGCGGCTATTGCGTGGAGGCTTGCCCCACCGATGCAATCACGCACGGCCATGGATTCGAGATCGCCAGCTACAACACGTCCACGCTCGTCTATCGCAAGGAACAGATGCTAGCGCCGATCCCGGCCGGGGCTCATTTTCCTCTGAAGGCCGACGAAGGTCCGGCGCCGGCGGGACACTAACTTGTCTACCGTGGCAGACTAAAAGTCGTGGCTTGGTTTACACGCAAGACGCCTGCCGTTGGCGCGCCCGACGAGAGCGAGAGGCGCGTTCGAACCGAAGGCCTCTGGCTCAAATGCGAGCACTGCAGCCAAATCATCTGGAGAAAAACGCTCGACGAAAATCTCCAGGTTTGTCCCAAGTGCGAACATCATTTTCGCATCGACGCGCGCGGTCGCCTGGACATGCTCTTCGACGAGGGCGCGTATGAAGAGCTCGACAAAAACCTCGTCTCTACTGACCCGCTGTCCTTCGTCGACTCTAAGACCTACAAGGACCGCCTCAAGGCAATGCAAGAGGCCACATCGCTGCCCGACGCGGTAATTTGCGGGAGCGGGACGATGCTCGCCCGGCAGGTGATCATCTGCGCTCTGGAATTAAAATTCATCGGCGGCAGCATGGG
>JANXQZ010000333.1 GCA_025353235.1 Bryobacterales bacterium | reverse complement strand
GCCGCGTTCTCCTCGAACGTCGCGCCCGTCTCCTCAGGCGGCACGACATTCGAGAAGCCCGGCACTTGTTCCACATCGCAATGTCCGGCCAACGCGAGCCGGAACTCCTTTAACTTTTCCAAGTTGGTGGTGGCACAGTAGAGGATGCGTTCCAAACGGCTATCATAAGCGATGCGTCTGCTGCTGTGCTTCGCGATCCTGTCCGTTCCCGCCGAGTCGACCGCAGCAGGCCTTCTATCATCGGTCTGGGTGGAATTTGGCGAGGGCCGAACCCTGCTTGCCCGCGTCGTAGTTGACACCCTGCAACATTGCCCTTCCGTCCACATCGGCGCGAAGAAATTCCCGATGATTGCGCGCACTCCGGTGCCGGATGGAATGATGCCCGTGTGCGAGATCAGCATTCCCGCCGGCGTGACTACCGCGTCCGTGGGCGGTCAGCCGCTCGCGCTTCCGCACGCGACCGTCGCAAAGGTCGTAGTGATCGGAGACACGGGATGCCGCATCAAGGGCAAGAGAATACAGGATTGCAACGATCCGGCGAAGTGGCCGCTCCAGCGCGTTTCAGAAAGGGCCTCGGCGGACCGCCCGGATTTAGTAATTCACGTTGGAGACTACCTCTACCGCGAGGATAAATGTCCCGACGATTTGAGCCGTCTCTGCGGTACCGGACCGGCGGGGGATCGCTGGGATACATGGAATGCCGACTTTTTCGCACCCGCCTCAAAGCTTCTCACTGCCGCTCCCTGGGCTTTCTCGCGCGGCAACCACGAAGATTGCACCAGGGCCTGGAAGGGTTGGTTCTACTACCTCGACCCGCGTCCTTGGAACGGTGCCGAGACCTGCGTCGCCTATTCGGATCCTTACCTCGTGCAGCTTGGCAGCCTGCAGTTGTTCATGCTGGATTCCTCGGCTGCGAAGGAGCAGAACCTGGCTGAAGAGCAGATCGGGCGGTTCGCCGAACAGCTCGGTTCGCTGCGCACGGCGAACGCTTGGATTGTCGATCATCATCCATTTTGGGCCATGAAGGCGGCCGCCGAAGTGGCTTCCCCTCTCGCAGAGGCTTGGAAGCGTACTTCTCCCAAAGGGGTGAGCATGGTAGTGTCCGGCCACACCCATCTTTTCGAGTTGCTCAGCTTTGGGCCGGATCGTCCTCCTCAACTTGTGGCAGGCGATGGTGGCACCAACCTAGCAGAACCTCTTCCGGCAGCGTTGCGGGGCGTCCCTGTTCGGGGGGTGTCGATCGTTGAGGGCACGAGTAGTCGCGAGTTTGGATACACGCTGCTTAGAAAGAGCGGGACGGGTTGGAAGCTGGAACTGAAAGGGCCCCTGAGCGGAATCCTGGTTACATGTAAGATTCAGGGCCACGAGGCAGCCTGTCAGAAGAACTAGCACGCATCAACGCGTTGCGATTTTTTCGGTGCCTTCGGTGATCGTCAGCAAGCGATTCGCGGCTACCTTCTTCCACTCCTGATTCAAACCGCTGGGCCAGCGCACGGTCACGCGGTCGATCTCCGAAGCGCCGCCCAGTCCGAAGTGCAGCGCCATATCGTTCTGTGAGTAAAAGCTGCCCCCACTCATCACGTCATCCATCTGCCGATGTCCGCCGCTTTCCACCCTGACCCGCGCCCCAATGGCGCTGCGGTTAGACTTCGTGCCTACCAGTCGAATCGAAACCCAGTTCCTCCGCACCGCCGCCTTGTTCTTAAGTAAGCTGGGGGTCGCGTTCATGTTCACGATCACGATCTGCGGCCTTCCATCGCCATCCAGATCTCCCACAGCGAGGCCGCGCGCGGGACGCCCCGCTTCGAATCCTGCCCCGGCCAGATTCGTGATATCCGCGAACTTTCCATTCCCCAGATTGCGATACGCCAGCGTTCGCTGCAGATATTTATCGCCGAAAGAACCGCGGTCCACTTCGGGGTACACATGGCCGTTCGCCATTACAATGTCTTTCCATCCGTCTTCGTCGAGGTCCACGAACGCCACCCCCCACCCAAGCAAATGATTCGCGCCCAGCCCCGCCTCCCGAGAGACGTCGCTGAAGAATTTGCCGTCTTCGTTTTTGTATAACGAAGGCAGGTCACCCGAGAAATTCGTCTTTACGATGTCGAGGAACCCGTTGCCATCGAAATCAGCCGCGGCCACTCCCATGCCAGATTGTAAGAGACCATCGAAGTTGTACGCCACGCCCGCCTCCACGCCTCGTTCGACGAAGGTGCCGTCGTGCTGATTGGAGTAGAGCAGGCTGGGTGTCTGATCGCAGGCGACATAGATGTCCGGCCAGCCGTCGTTATCGAAATCGGCGGCGATCACGCCCAGCCCGTACCGCCCGCCCGGTTTGAGAATCCCTGCCCGTGCCGACACGTCAGTAAACGTCCCGTTCCCGTTGTTTCGGTAGAGCGCGTTCGAGGCCACGGGCAGCGCGCGCGGACCGCAAGCCACCGCCAAACCCTTCCATTCACAAAACGGATTCGCTCCCGCTTTCGGAGACGTGGAGAAGTTGAAATCCACATAGTTGGCGACAAAGAGGTCCAGCTGTCCGTCGCGGTCGTAATCGACGAAACTGCAACCGGAGCCATAGCGATTTCCACTCGTGGGCAAGCCTGCTTTCGCCGTCACGTCCTGAAATTTGCCGTTGCCTAGATTGCGATAGAGAATATTGTGGCCGTACGCGGTGACGAGGAGGTCTGGCTTGCCGTCGTTGTCGTAATCGCCCACGCACACGCCCTGGCCCCAACCTTCAATGGTGAATCCAGCCTCGCGCGCCGCATCGTGGAATTGCCCATTACCGTCGTTGTGATAAAGCTGCGGCGTGTGCGCGGGTGCACCTTTGGAAGGATTGACGGTGGTGCCGTTGACGATGAAAATATCGTTGCGACCGTCGCCATCATAATCGAAAATCGCGACTCCGTTTCCGGTGGTTTCCAGAATGAAGTCTTTCTTTTCCCGCCCGCCGAATGTGTTGGGAATTGTGAGTCCGGCCTTCGATCCGACGTCGACGTAGTCGATGAACTCGAGGGGAGCCGAGACCAGCAGCGTAACCAAAACTCCCATAAAAATCGACAGTCGGCGCACGCTCAATCGTAGCGCGGGCCGGTCGACGACCCTCTCTGGAGCACCTTTCGCGAGTAAGAAGTAACTAGGTATTCTGCTTTATTCTGCTAGAAGTTTACTTACAGTACAAATTGCGGTAGAATTTCCAGTAAATCGAGCCTTTTGGATAATCGGGTAGCATGCAATATCCCATCTTATTTCTAAAACTCGCCGCCTGCAGCACCTGCAGACTGGCGGGGCCTCGTTAATGGCGAAAAAGAGCGGTCCAAAGCGCAGCATCCCTGCCGAGCTAAAACCGGTTTGCATTCCCGATCCGAACGGTCCAGTCTTGGAAATGGCGAACCCAACGGATGCTAAGTCTTTCGGAGTGGTGGCAATCGGAGCCTCCGCTGGAGGACTCGAAGCCTTCACGCAGCTATTGCGAGCGCTTCCTTCGGATACAGGGCTGGCTTTCGTTTTCGTTCAGCATCTGGATCCTAAACACGTCAGCCTGCTAAACGAGCTGCTGCAACGGCAAACGCCCATGCCCGTGAAAGAAGTGCAAGATGGCATGCGAGTGGAGCCGAATCACGTTTACGTGATTCCGCGCGACGCTAATATGACCATCGAAGACTGCATTCTGACCCTAAGTCCTCGGCCCAGCGTACGCGCCTTGAATTTGCCGATTGACACTTTCCTTCGGTCGCTGGCGGCGGACCAGAAGCGCCGGGCCATTGCAGTAATTTTATCGGGCAGCGCGTCCGACGGATCGCTGGGCGTGATGGCGATCAAGGAGGCCGGAGGCATCACTTTCGCGCAAGACACTGAGAGTGCCCGATTCGACAGCATGCCCAGGAGCGCCGCCGCAATTGGGTGCATAGACTTGGTGCTTCCCCCCGCGCAGATTGCCGTGGAACTGGCCAGGCTTGGCCGTCATTCCTATGTGATCCCCTCCGGAAGCACGGAGGGAAAGGAAGGATTCCCGACCGACCCGGAAGATCTGCTCCGAATTATCACGCTATTGCGGAACCGCACCGGGGTTGATTTCACGTACTACAAGCAGAGCACCATCAAGCGGCGGATCTTTCGCAGGATGGCTCTCAAGAGAATGGAGAGCGTCGACAATTACGTTGAGCGGCTGC
>JANXQZ010000771.1 GCA_025353235.1 Bryobacterales bacterium | reverse complement strand
GCTCTATCCGGCTGAGCTACAGGCGCACGTCTCGATTATACGCCAATCGCCTCAAGCCCACCCTCGCAAACGATACACCGACAACCCCAACCACTCGCGCAATGCCAGATTCGACTTGAACATGCTCTCGGCATCGGGCAGCACCCGAAAGGGCAAATCCCCTTCATCCCAGCCCGACTGGTAATCCGTGGGTACGGGCGTCACGTCCATGCCAGCCCTCCTGAAAATTGCCACGGCTCTCGCCATGTGAAAGGCAGACGTCACTAACAGCAGCCGCCGCGCACCTCTCCCTGCTAGGATCGGAGCGCTTAGCGTTGCATTCTCTCTCGTATTCCGCGACTCCGTCTCCACTAAGATCGCCTCTGCTGGAACGCCCCATGCTTGCAGCAGATCCTTCGCGGCCAAAGCCTCGGAAACGGAGTGCCCGCGAAACATCGGCACGTTGCCGCCGGTCAGCAAAACTAAGGGGGCTTTAGAAGCACGGAACAGCTGCGCGCCCATCCACAAACGATCAGCCGATTCGTTCAATTCGGCGAAAGGATGCACCCCGCCTGGACTGTGCAAATACCCGCCCAAGACGACAATGGCGTCAGCCCGCGGAGCATCCGATGGAACGATTGTCGGATACTGGCTTTCCAGCGATCGCAGGAATGTTTCGGCTACCAAGTGAGTGCTCAACGCCCATAGGCTGGCCAGCGCGATAAAAACCACACCGCCCGCAAGCAATGGTCTGCGTCGTCGAAGAAATGCCGCGCCGATGAGCAGCACCAGCGTCAGCCCCGGCGGGAATAAAAAGGCGGGAGCTAACTTACTGAGATAAAGAAACACCCTCTCAGTCTAGTCTTTCGCGACCGCTTGCAGCTGATCGATTCGCTGCCGAATGGAGTGCGTGAAACAGGCAACGTCGTCCGGAGCTGCACCGCTGCTGGCCAGTCCACGGCGAAGCTGGTCATCGGTAATCCGGCCAAGATATTGCAGAAGCCATTGGACATCGCTGGTGCGGATGCCCTGCACGATATCCTCGTTGTGCTTGCCGAGATACCCCCACTTGATGAGTCCCTTCTCAGCCCCGTGGACGAAACCAGGCGTCTGATTGGAGTAGTCGCGACAATTAAACTTGCTTCTGATTCCCGGACCCCATCTACCGAAAGTAGCGCCCCAATCGCTGATCATGTAGAGATACCTTGGTCCCCCGGTTCCCTCCGTTTGGAAGATCGCCAAGTTAGAATCGGCGAGCGTGTCGTTGGCGGCCGCATCGCGATCCCGCGCGTCTTTGGTGTCCCAGTTCGAGAGCAACATCACCAGCACCTTGAGCCCGTTCAGTTGAGGAGTTCCTAAGAAGGGATTGCTAGGCCAAGTCCAGTTGAAGGAGTCGAGATATTTGGGTTTATCGGTACGCAATTGAAAGCGGGCGTCGGTGAAGGATCCATCTCCCTGGATAAAACTTCGCGCCCGCTTAAGGTTGCGGGCACCGGCCATTTGGCCGCGCGTGACAAAGTACTCGGTCTCTACCGGAAAGCCGCAAGCCCACGCCATTCTAGTAGCGAAAACGCTGGGCTTCGCCTCGGGCCCGAACTTGACGCTCCACGTGCGGCCCGCCCCATCCTTCACCTTCACCTTGGGATTGGTGCCGGACTTGTCTTCCTCCACGAATTGAAACGGGGGCTGCGGAACGGTCTGCTCACCGCCCACCCCATTCACGAAATCGAGCGATTCCACGTTGCCGGGATCGGTCCAGAGTATATTCTCTCCGGGCGGCAGATTTTTAGGCGAGGAGACGCCTTCCAATTTTTGGTAAGCGACAATTGGATAGCAGGCCGCGCAAATTGCTGCAAAGAGCCACAAGTTTCGTCGAAGGGTCGGCATCAAACATCAATGTTAGCAAGCTAAGCACAGTTTGCGAGGAGCCTTGTGACAAGCGAATCTGATCTCGAGATTGAGATCAAGCTGCGGCCGACCATGGGCCTTGCGCAAGTCCGCGAGCAACTGCTCGGCGACGGATTCGAGATTTCCAAACCTCGTGTATTCGAATCTAATACAGTGCTGGATACCGTCGATATGAAACTGCGCGAAGCTCGCGAGCTGATCCGTATCCGGCGCGTGGGAGAGATCGCCATTCTGACATACAAAGGCGAGCCGCAACCCGGCAAGCACAAATCGCGCGAGGAGTTGGAGGTGGAAGTTGCGGATGCCGCGAAACTGGAGTCGATCTTCTCGCGGCTTGGATACTCACCCATGTTTCGATACGATAAATTTCGTACGGAGTTTCAGAAGCCGGGCGATAAGGGAATTGTGACGGTGGATGAAACGCCGATCGGGTTATATATTGAACTGGAGGGTGCCCCGGATTGGATCGATCGGACTGCGCAGCGGATGATGTTTACGGAACGGGATTACATTACGCAGAGCTATGGAAGTCTTTACCTTGAATTCTGCAAGGAACACGGAATGGTTCCAGCGCACATGGTATTCGCATAATGAAATTACTGTCCGGCAAAGTGCACTCCTTCGCGCGGTTGCGCCGGTTCTTTGGCATATTCGCGTTGCTGGCGGCCTTTGAAACGCCTTCCTTCGCGTATTCGGTCCTGACCCACGAGGCCATTATCGATACGGTTTGGGACGATTCTCTCAAGCCTCTGATCAAGTCTCGTTTTCCCAATGTCACGGATCCGCAGCTGCTGGAGGCCCATGCCTATGCCTACGGCGGCGCGATCATCCAGGATATGGGTTACTACCCGTTCAGCAGCAAGCTCTTCAGCGATCTTGTTCATTACGTGCGCAGCGGCGACTTCGTGGTGGCGCTGCTGCATGAGGCGCGGGATCCCAATGAACTCGCTTTTGCCTTGGGCGCGCTTGCGCATTACGCAGCTGACAATAGCGGCCACCCGATCGCTACCAACCACGCTGTTCCCATGCTTTATCCCAAGCTTCGCGCCAAGTATGGCGATCCGGTTACCTACGAAGACGATCCTGGGGCGCATCTGAAAACCGAGTTTGGATTCGATGTTTTAGAGGTCGCCCACGGAAATTACGCTCCGAAGGCGTACCACGATTTTATCGGGTTTCAGGTAAGCAAGCCGGTGCTTGAGAGAGCCTTCCTCGATACGTACTCCATCCCTCTCGAGAGCGTATTTGCGAATCTGGATCTGGCCCTCGGTTCGTATCGGCGCGCCGTGAGCGGAATGATCCCGGAGATGACGCGGGCGGCGTGGGACGCAAGAAAGAACGACATTGAAAAAACTCTTCCCGGTGTCACGCGCCGGAAATTTATCTATAATCTTCAGCGCTCCAGCTATGAGAAAGAGTGGGGAAAACAATATGAACGGCCTGGTCCAGGAGCCAAGCTGCTCGCTTTCCTCTTCCGCATGCTGCCCAAGGTTGGACCGCTAAAGGCTCTTGGATTCCGGGTACCCACTGCGGCAGCCGAGAAGCTCTTTATGGATAGCTTCAATCAGACGTTGACTTCCTACCGCGCCTATATCGGCCAAGTCCGGACGGACAAGTTGCAGCTTGCCGACAGCAATCTCGATACCGGGAAGGCAATGGAGGAAGGTACATATCTGTTCGCAGATAAGACCTACTCGAAGCTGCTGGAGAAACTGGGGGATCAGAAGACCGCTGTCGCGCCCGAGTTGCGAACGGCTATTCTTTCGTTCTTTGCAAAGCCCGATGCGAGCCTGAGCGAGAAGGCGCTTATCGAGTTGAACTCACTCCGGAGAGATTAGCCACGAGTTCCTGGCTGAGGTGAGTTGATATAATCCCCTCAATACAGGAGATACGATGGCCGCGTCCGGTGGCGATGTCACGCTTTTGCTTGCCCAACTCCGCGAGGGCAAACAGGAAGCCGCCGATCAATTGTTCCCGCTGGTCTATGAAGAGTTGCGCCGGATGGCCGGAGCGTACATGCGACGCGAAAGACCGAGCCACACTCTCCAGGCGACCGCGCTGATCAATGAAGCTTACGTCCGCCTGGTCGGCAATGACCATGCGAACTGGGAGAATCGGGCCCACTTCTTCGCCATAGCCGCGCACACCATGCGCCAAGTGCTGGTCTCCTATGCAGTGCGGCGTCATGCCGATAAGCGCGGAGGCGCCGATCACCGGCAAGTGGACCTCGACGTGGAGCTGCTGGTCGCCGAGGACAGGCTGGGAGACGTGATCGTCATCGACGAAGTGCTGCAACGCCTGGAACGGATAGATCCGCGGCAAATGCAGCTGATCGAACTCCGGTTCTTCGCAGGCATGAGCGTGGAAGAGACCGCCGAGGCGATGAGTGTCTCCCCGACTACCATCAAACGCGAGTGGAGATTGGCCAAGGCTTGGCTCAACCGGGAACTGGCCACCGTTAAACCTGGATGACGGCAGAGCGTTGGCAGCAGGTAAAAGAAATTTTCCAGGACGCAGTGGATTGCCCTCCAGAGGGGCGCGCAGCTTTCCTTCGCGCACGCTGCGGGAGCGACGAAAAGCTGCTTGGCGAGGTGGAGTCGTTGCTCGATTCCGACGAGCAGGGCGGTTCGGTTCTCGATCGAGCCCTGATCGGACCTGCTGGCGCCCCGGCCCTGCCAAGCACAAGCATAAGCGAAGCCACGCTGATTCTGAACGATCGCTACGAGGTGGAGCGGGAGCTTGGCCGAGGCGGAATGAGCGTGGTCTATCTCGCCCGTGATCGACAGCTTCTGGCCAAGCGCGTAGTTGTCAAAGTGCTGCTGGAAGAAACGAATGTCGATCCCTGGATTCGCCAGAAATTTCAACAGGAAATGGAAGCGCTGGCGCGGATTGACCATCCCGGCGTGGTGGGCGTGCTCGATACCGGGTTGACTGCGGAAGGCAACCAGTTTCTGGTCATGCAGTACATCGAGGGCGACACCCTGCGCCATGTCCTGGACCCGGGCGGCATCAATTTCAAGCGCGCGGCGGGCCTGCTCCGCCAGATTGGGCAAGCGCTTTCCGCCGCTCACGAAAAGGGAGTGTGGCATCGCGACCTGAAGCCGGAAAACATTATGCTGCAGCGGCTGGGCGGCGAGGAACACGTCAAGCTGATCGATTTCGGAATCGCCGGCATCCAGAATTCGCAATTCGGTGGCGAGAAGTCGAAGGTGGCCGGCACCTTGACCTACATGGCCCCGGAGCAGTTTGCCGGGCATCCTTGCGCGGCCAGCGACACGTATGCGCTGGGGGTTGTTGCCTACGAGATGTTGACCGGGAAAAAGCCGTTCTCTCCGCATTCGATGTCCCACCTCGTGAAGGAACGCCAAACGCAGTGGGAGCCGCCCAGGCAGTTGCGTCCGGAGTTGACCGAGGCGGCCGAGAGGTCGATTCGGAAAGCGATGTCCTTTCGCCCGGACGCCCGACAGGCCACGGTGCGCGAATTCAGCGAGGAGTTGAGCCAGGCGCTGACCGGCACCTGGACCGGCGAGACGACTCGCAAACCCACTATCTCCAGCACCGTTGAAATTGCCCACGTGTTGTTTGCCGACTTGGTGGGGTACTCGCTGTTGCCGATGGATCAGCAGAAAGATTACCTCGCGGAACTGCAGCAGATCGTGCGCGAGTCGCCGCAGTTTCGAGCGGCGGAGGCGGCGGGAGACGTCATCAGCTTGCCCACCGGAGACGGTATGGCATTGGCGTTTTTCGTGGATCCGACGGCGCCGGCCCAATGCGCTTTGGAAATAGCCGCAGGGCTCAAGAGCACTCCGCATCTGAAATTGCGAATGGGAATCCATAGCGGTCCGGTTTACCGGGTTGCCGACATGAACGCCAACGCGAATGTAGCAGGCGGCGGCATCAACATGGCGCAACGCGTGATGGATTGCGGAGATGCCGGGCACATCCTGCTCTCGAAGAGCGTGGCCGAAGTGCTGATGCAGTTGAGCCAGTGGTCGCCGTACCTGACCGATCTGGGCGAATGCACGGTGAAACACGGGGTTAAGGTTCACCTCAGCAATTTAGCGACGCCCGAGGTGGGCAACCCGAAACGGCCAACGAAACTCGTGGCGGCGGTACCGGAACGAAAGTCGAAGATTCCCCTAGTGGCCGCGCTGATGTCGGTTGCGGTGTTGATGGGAGCCGGGGCCTTCTGGCTGGCGAGAGATGCAAAGAGCTCCGGGTCTCAGTATCAAGAGTCGATTGCGGTGCTGCCGTTCCTTGATCTGAGCGCCGAGAAAAATCAAGCGTACTTCTCGGACGGCTTGGCCGAAGAACTTCGGGATGCGCTGGCTAAGATACCTGGACTGCGCGTGGCCGCAAGCACCTCCTCATTCCAGTTCAGGGACAAGACCGATGATGCACGCGCTATTGGAAAAAAACTGCACGTGGCGTCGATCCTGGAAGGGAGTGTTCGCAAGCAGGGCAAGCGAACAAAGATCACAACTCAGTTGATCAAGTCGGCCGATGGTTTTCAGCTGTGGTCCAATACCTTCGATCGGGACATGACAGACATCTTCGCCGTACAGGAGGAGATTGCGCGAGCCGTCACGGGAACACTGAAAATCAAGCTTTTGGGGCAGAAGACCTCCACCCCAAAGAGTACGAATCCCGAAGCTTACAACCAATTCTTGCAGGGCCGGTATTTCCTGGAACGCAGGAGCTCGGAGAACCTGGCAAGAGCGGGAGGCTATTTCGAGGAGGCAATCAAACTCGACAAATCCTACGCCCGAGCATGGGCAGGTCTCGCTGAGTCCCGCAACGGGCAAGCTGGGGATGGTCGTCCCGATTCTATGCAAGTCTTCGCGCTGGCACGGGCCGCGGCACAGCAGGCGCTGTCATTAGACGACCATCTAGCTGAGGCTCACGCGGCCATGGCCTGGATCCAGCAGAACGCGGACGGCAACTGGGCGGCCGCAGATGCATCGTACAAAAAAGCGCGAGAGCTGGATCCGGGCAACGCAGTGGTACTCAGCCACGCCGCGATTATCGCCAGGATATTGGGCCACCTGGATGAGGCGATGGATCTGGATCGTCAGGCTCTGCAACTGGATCCGTTGAGGGCCGGTGGCTATTACAATGCGGGAGTTAATCTTTACTATGCCGGGCGCGATGACGAGGCTGCCGCTGCCTTCCAGAAAGTGCTGCAACTGGTGCCGGGATTCGGGATGGCGCACTGCTGGCTTGGGCGGGTCTACTTGGCGCAATCGCGACCTCGGGAGGCCTTGGACGAAATGGAAAAGGAAATTCATCCGGCCCTTCGCATATTCGGACCCACGCTCGCGTATTATGCCTTAGGGCGAAAGCAGGAATCGGATGCCAGCCTCGCGCAGTTCCTGAGTAAATTCCCGAACGCCGCCATTCAGATCGCGCAGATGTATGCATTCCGCGGCGAAACGGAGCGGGCCTTCGAGTATCTGGAGCGAGCGAAAAGCGAGCAGATGAGAGGGGACCCGCTATTAAAGAAAATCGAGCACGACCCGCGCTACGCAACGTTGCTCAAGAACATGGGCCTCCCGCTCTGACCTGAGCTGTTGCTGTTCTGCGCGGTCAACCTTATAATTGACGCAACGCTCATATGCAAACAGGCCATGCTTTTGCTGGCTTTAAAGGGAGTCCATGAAAGACAGATCTTGGAAGTTAATGCTGGCCGCTTCGTACGCGATCGCCTGCTCCTACGGGCAGAGCGTCATGGGGACAATCAGCGGGGTTGTGAAGGACCCCACAGGAGCTACCGTCGCCAACGCCACGGTGCGCGCCACCAACAGCGGCACCAGCGCGACGGTGCAGGTGATCACGAACGGCGAGGGCCAGTATGCGCTGCGCACCCTGCAGGTGGGCGAGTACAAGTTGGAAGTCGAGGCGCCTGGATTCAAGCGCTATGAGGCTTCCGACATTCGCCTCCAGGTGGACGAGATCGTCCGAGTCGACGTTACTCTCACGGTGGGCGGCACTTCGGAAAGCGTGACTGTTTCGACGGAAGCGGTACACATCGACACCGATACGGGCACTCTGAAGAATGTTGTCGATCAGAAACGGATCGAGGAACTCCCTCTCAATGGACGGAACGCTACGCAGCTGATGCGCCTGGTGGTCGGCGTGATCTCCGATCCGCGAGCCGATGTTACTTCGGGCACAACTTACCCCGGCGTCACGCCCGTATCCGTAAACGGCTCGCGCGCCAACGCCACGAACTATATTCTCGACGGAGCCACCAATAACGATCACTACAGCAATGCGCCTAATCCAATGCCGAACCCCGATGCTCAGCAGGAGTTCAGCGTGCAAACGAACAACTTCAGCGCGGAATTTGGCCGTCAGTCAGGCGGGATCGTGAACGCTGTTACAAAGTCCGGCACCAACAGCTATCATGGAAGCGCGTTCGAGTTTGTACGCAATCAGGCGCTGAACGCGACCAACTTTTTCGCCCCAACCGTTAAGGGCCAGAAGCAGCAGGATGGCTTGAAGCGCAATCAATTCGGCGCCACGCTGGGCGGACCGGTAGCCATCCCGAAGGTCTACAACGGACACGACAAGACGTTCTTCTTTTTCTCCTATCAAGGCACGCGCTTGCGCCAAGCTCCCGTTCAAGCGCAGATCGTGGTGCCTACGGCGGCCATGCGCTCTGGCGATTTTTCCGCGTTATCGAAACAATTGAAGGACCCCTCCACGGGCCTTCCTTATCCCGGCAATCGAATCCCTAGCGCCCAAATCAGCCCCATCAGTCTGGCTATTCTCGCGCACATCCCCTTGCCTACCAGCGGCAACACTACGTTCGCAGCCGCCCCCAACAACTTCGACGAAGATCAGTGGCTGCTGCGCGGTGACCAGCAACTGGGCGATAAGAACAGGCTCAGCGTCCGCTGGTATCGCTCCTATGGCGTGACTCCGGCCTTCTTGGACGAGAGCAATTATCTGTCGCAGAATACCGGCCGCACATGGTTGAACCAAAGCGAGAGCGTAACCGATACGCACGTCTTCACTCCGAACATCACCAATCAGGCCCTATTCAGCTTCAATCGAACGGACGGCAACAACGTCCCCATCTACCCGCCCAAGACCTTCCACGATCTCGGAATCAACATCTTCACGGATGATAAGCCGCAGCTGTACGTGGCCGTCGCAGGGTACTGGGGAACGCTCAACACCGGCGACACGAACCGCTTTCTTCGCGACGAGTACCAATTGACCGATACGCTGCGTTGGACCAGAGGGGCGCACCAGCTCAGCCTGGGCGGCGAATATGGAAAGGGCTTGGACGATGTCACCAACAACTTCCGCGCCAACGGTCGCTTCACCTTCAACGGCGGCTCCGCTCCATTCACGGGAGAATCCTTCGGCGATTTCCTGATAGGCAAATTTTCCGACTTCACCC
>JANXQZ010000766.1 GCA_025353235.1 Bryobacterales bacterium | reverse complement strand
CTACGCTGTCTATCTCAGTGCCGCAATCCAAGTATTCCACCGATGATCAGTCGGTGGCGCTGGGGCGCCACATCGTGAGCCGACTCGAGAGCCTGCCCGGCGTAAAGTCCGTTGGCCTCTCAAGTCGGCTGCCTGTAAGCGGCAACGGCAACACGGATTGGATTCGATTTCCGGGCCGCCCGTTCCACGGCGAGCACAACGAAGTAAACCAGCGAGACGCGAGCTCCGGCTATTTTGCGACTTTGCGTGCAAAGTTGCTGCGCGGACGCTACTTCAGCGATGCCGAGGATGCCTCGAAGCCTCGCGTGGTGATCATCAACCGGGCGCTGGCGAAGCAATACTTTCCCGGTGAAGATCCAATCGGCAAGCAGATTGCCGATACCGGCCTTTCCCCGAAGTCGTTCCGGGAAATCATTGGGATCGTGGACGATATCAAAGAAGGCCCGCTGGATAAAGAGACGTGGCCGGCCGAATATCTGCCCTTTAACCAGGACCCGGATAATAATTTTGCGCTTGTCGTGCGCACGTCGCAAGCTGAGCAGTCCTTGTTTCCGGCCTTGGCCGCCGCCATCCACGAGATCGATCGGGACATCCTCGCGTCTCCCGGAGCTACCATGAGCGAGCGAATCAACGCTTCGCCTTCAGCCTATTTGCACCGCTCCTCGGCGTGGCTGGTGGGAGGCTTCGCCACGCTTGCTCTATTGCTAGGCGTGGTCGGGCTGTACGGGGTGGTGGCCTATTCCGTCAGCCAAAGAACTCGTGAAATTGGCGTGCGAATGGCGCTTGGCGCACCCGCCGGCGCGGTTTATGGGCTGATTCTGAAAGAGGCGATGCGGTTGACCGGCGCTGGAATCGCGATTGGCCTGGTCTGTTCCCTGGCGGGGGCAACTCTGATCCGGGGGCTGCTATTTGGAGTCGCATCGTGGGATGTGCCAACGTTGGCCGCTGTCACACTTGTGCTGGGCCTGTCAGCGCTTCTGGCCAGCTACATCCCCGCGCGCCGGGCCGCATCTCTCAATCCGGTAGACGCCTTACGTGCTGAATAGCTGAGCCGCCTACAAGCGCCGCAATGATCTCGACCTGGTAGTGACGGATTTTTCGTTTATCGTCCGCGAGATCGGCGATGCTGCTTAGTGTTTGCTGTGCATGTAGTTCGCCACGATACTCGCGCAACGTTCGACCATGTCAAAAGTCTTTGGTTGTAGATTATGTACAGGCCAAAGACGGGGATTGCCAAGAGCAGGAATTCGAAAGCACCGGAACCGCCGTCGAGTGAAATGCCATAGATT
>JANXQZ010000755.1 GCA_025353235.1 Bryobacterales bacterium | reverse complement strand
CAGCACGCCGTAGCGCAGATCGATCGCGTAGTTCAGCCGGAGGATCGCGACCGGGGTTCCACGAAGGTTTGAGAAATACTCGAACATTCGTTCTCGAGCGAGCGCGGATTGCGCATATTCACCAACGGGCGCGGGCTCCGTCTGCTCAGTTGCTCCGCCTGAATCCGTCGGCATAAATGGGTACACGTTACCAGACGAAAACGCGACGATCTTCGAGGCCGCATAGCGATCGGCCACGAGTCCGGGTGCCCATGCATTGACGGCCCACGTCAGCGGCTGATTGCCAGTAGAGCCGAACTTCCGCCCAGCCATGAAGATAACGTTCGGCGCGTCGGGCAGGTTCCAAACGGTCGCACGGTCGGTCAAATCGGCTCGAATTACTTCGATTCCGGCTTCTGCCAGAGCGTCCGCTACGGGCGCATTGTTGAAACGGGCAACCGCGATCATGCGTGTTGCCTTGCCCGCTGCATCGGCGGCCCGGCGCGCTCGAAGAACCAGACTTGGCCCCATCTTTCCAGCGGCTCCCAGCACTAGCAAATCGCCATCGAGCTTCGACATAGCCTCGATATCCGCGTTGGACGGTCTGGAGAGCAACTCTTCCAAACTTTCTTCGTTGTGAATCATGAGACGGATTCCAGGATTATGGGCCGCGGCAGAAAGGCATCCGCAAGTTGAGGCAGATCCGTGTGGGCCAGCAATCCGGGCACGATATTTGCGAGCGGACAACGGTATGTTTCGCTCTCGACTACGCTCTTCAGCGAGGTCAACCCATTCTTCAGATGCAAGCTCCCGATCTCGGCGCTTAAGTAGCCAGCGATGAGAGCGGGAACAGTCAGCCGTCCGATCGCGGTCACATTCACCGGACCATGCTGTCTCAAAGCGCGCGCCAGTGCCAAAATGTCCGTCACCCTCTGGCCCAGTAAGGAACGGCCCAGGATCAAAGACGCCCATGCATAATCTTCTTCCTGCTCGTGAGGGATGGAGTAGCCCGGCGCGCCTCGGCCCACCTCCGGTTTCAAATCGCCGATGCCGCGAATGTCGGCAATGCACGCAATGCCTCCAGCAGCCGCCAGTTGTTCGCCCAAGCCGCCCTCATGCCAGTGCTGATTGCGGCCGCGCTCATCGAGCACGAGAGTCACGCCTTTGGCTAAGTCCGTTACTTTTGGGATCCACAGCCAAGCCGGGAGCCAGACACCCTCCTCGGACTGAATCTCAATGGCATGCAGAGTTAGATCGCCCGCTGGCACACTGGCAAATTTGCGGAGGTTTGCGCCCGTGATCGTGCCGGATACGCCCAGCAGCGTCCGTACTCTGGCCAGATCGGGTGGACCAGGTCGCAGGGTAGCCGCGCGTGCCTTCACCAGTGCGAATGGCGTCGTGCTCTGGAAATCGCGCACAACATTTCCGGTGGTGCCCACCCAGAGATCGGGATCGGCTTCGGGAGCCACGTCGGGCTCTCGCTCAATGGGTTTGGAAGAGCCCTTCAGCCAGCGCTCAAACCAGTTATAGATACGCAGCCGCGGATAGTAGGAAAGCCCGTGCGGAAGCGGCGTATCCGCCCAGGCGAGCCGGTCCCGATGGCCAAGTACGGTGTAGACGCGCAGCAGTTTCTGGTACTCTTCCCACCCGCTCGATAGATAGCTCGGTGAGTAGGTTCCAAAGAAATCGTGGGCGCTGGCCAGAATCAGGAGCGGCTTCGGCGCCAGCGGGTACAGCAAATCGAACCGATCAATCCCGGCGGTGCCCGAGCCGATCAGGTCTTGCTCGGCATCGTCGGTGGAGCCGGGCGGGTTGAAGTCGGCGCAAGCGAAATTTTCGGTGTTTCCGGAACTGACCGCAGCCGCCGCAAGACGGTTGTCCACGCATGTCAGCAGCATC
>JANXQZ010000743.1 GCA_025353235.1 Bryobacterales bacterium | reverse complement strand
CGAATCCCAACTAGTCCAAATGGTCTCCGACATCGCCTGGCGCATCAACCACGCCTCCGCCGTCGAAAAAGTGCGCATCTCGCTCACCATCGACGACGAGCGCGAAAGCGTAGACACCGACTGCACCCCGCTTCACGACGTGCAAGCCGAGCGCCGAGTCCTCGAAGCGGAAGAAATGGAGAAGGCCGCCGCGCTGTTCGAAATGGAAGAGGAGACCGCCGCTGCCAAGTCACTCGTCAAAGAGGCGCAATGGCGGCCTGAACCGCGTCCGGCTGCTACCCTGAAGCTATATGGCCCTTTCGGATTCTTTTTTCGGGCAAAGGTTCGGAATCTCCGAACACGACCTCCAAAATTATCTTGCGGAAGCGATGTCGGCGGGCGGCGAATATGCCGACCTTTACTTCGAATACATCGCCACGAGTAACATCAGCATCGACGAGTCCATCGTCAAAAGCGCCGTGCAAGGCGTGTCCCTCGGCGTGGGAGTGCGCGTCCTGTCAGGCGAGCGCACTGGCTATGCATACTCAGACGATCTCAGCCCCGAGCGCATTCGTAAGGCTGCCCGCACGGCGGCGTTGATCGCCCGCGGACCCGCGAAGATCGAGAAGACTGGCTTCGAAGAGTCCCGCAAGCGCAATCTCTACCCCGTTCTCACGGCGCCCACCGAGACGAGCCTCAGTGATCGTGTCGAGCTGGTCAAGCGTGCTGACCGGGCAGGCCGCGCCTATGACCCGCGCGTGTTTCAGGTGCAGGCCACCTATGTCGACAACCTCCGTCAAGTAATGGTGGCCACCACCGACGGCACCATCAGCTTCGATCGTCAGCCCATGACGCGGCTTAGCGTGAGCGTGCTCGCCCGCGAGAGTGAGGGAGTGCCACAGCGAGGGTTCGCCGGTGGTGGCGGTCGCGTGGGGCTCGAGTTTTTTGTCAACGACAAGACGCCAGAATACTTCGCGGGAGATGCGGCGCGTCAGGCCATCGTTCAACTCGATGCAGTAGCGGCCCCCGCCGGCGAAATGACCGTCGTGCTCGGACCCGGCTGGCCCGGCATCCTGCTGCACGAAGCGGTGGGACACGGACTCGAAGCCGACTTCAATCGCAAGGGCGTTTCCGCCTTCTCCGGACGCATGGGCCAGCAAGTCGCCAGTCCCCTCTGCACCGTAATCGACGACGGCACCATCCAGAATCGACGCGGCTCGCTCAATGTCGATGATGAAGGCGTGCCCACTCAAAGGAATGTGCTGATCGAGAACGGAATCCTGCGCAGCTACCTGTCGGACAAGCTATCGAGTCGCCTGCTCAAGAACAGCGTCACAGGCAACGGACGCCGCGAGAGCTATCAGCACATCCCCATGCCGCGCATGACCAACACGTTCATGCTCTCCGGCGAGAGCGACCCGGCTGACATCGTGAAGTCAGTTTCGCGCGGCCTCTATTGCACAACTTTCGGAGGCGGCCAAGTGGATATTACTAGCGGCAACTTCGTCTTCTCCGCGACGGAAGCCTACCTGATCGAAGACGGCAAGTTGACCCGTCCAGTGAGAGGAGCATCGCTAATCGGCAACGGCCCTGAAGCGCTGAAGTACGTGAGCATGGTCGGCAACGATCTGAAACTCGACGAAGGCATCGGCATCTGCGGCAAAGAAGGCCAAAGCGTGCCCGTAGGAGTGGGCATCCCCACCTTGAAGATCGACAAGATGACCGTAGGCGGCACCGCCTGATGCTCATCGCAAACTGTAGGGCAGGTTGTCAACCTGCGGCCGATTGGCAATCGGCCCCGAGCCGCCCATAATGCTTGACCTAGCCATAAAAGCCATCCGCCTAGCCCAAGAAAAAGGCGCAACCGACGCCGAATGCACCATCGCCGAAGGCAACGAATTCAGCGCCTCCGTCCGCCTCCGCGAACTCGAAACCCTAAAAGAAGCAGGCTCCCGCGCAGCAGGCCTGCGAATCCTCCTAGGCAAACGAGTAGGATCCTCCTACACCTCTGATCTATCCTCCGAAGGCATCGCTCAAATGGTGAAGTCCGCCCTGGAAATCGCCGACATCAGCACCGAAGACCCATTTGCGGACCTCCCTGACCCATCCGAACTCGGCAGCCTCCCAGGAGATTTCGGCCTCTACCACGAAGACGTCGCAACCCTCGAAACACAATACAAAATCGACCGCGCCCTAGCAGCCGAAGAAGCGGCCCTCTCCTTCGATCCGCGCATCACCAATTCCGAAGGCGGCTCCTTCAGCTCCAACACAGGAGCGCGCTATTTCGCAAACTCGCGCGGATTCGCAGGGTCCTATCGCAGCACCAGTTGCTCACTGAGCGTCGTCTCGGTGGCGCAGCAAAACGGATCCATGGAGCGCGACTACTGGTACACGCTAGCGCGCGGCAACGCCGGTCTCGAGCAGCCCGAGCACGTTGGGTGCAAGGCCGCCGAGCGCACCCTGCGGCGTTTGGGAGCCCGCAAAATCGCCACTCAGAATGCACCTATCATCTTCGAACCCCGAATCGCCCAAGGCCTGCTAGGAAGCATCTTCGATGCAATCGACGGCGAATCCATTTACCGCAAATCATCTTTCCTAGCGGATAAACTAGGCCAGCGCGTCGCCTCGGAAAACGTAACCATCGTCGATGATGGAACCCTCCCCGGACTCTTCGGCAGCAGCCCTTTCGATGACGAAGGCGTGCCCTCCCGCCGCACCGTAGTGATCGATCGCGGAGTGCTCGTCAGCTATCTATTGAACAGCTACACGGCGCGAAAGCTAGGCATGAAAACCACGGGCAATGCATCGCGCGGCATCACCGGAAACGCCAGCGTGGGGCACGGCAACTTCTATCTGGAGAAGGGCGAAATGCCGCCCGAGCAAATTATTCGGTCCATCTCGAAGGGTCTTTACGTCACCGAGCTGATCGGGTCCGGCGTAAACATCGTGACAGGCGATTACTCACGTGGCGCAGTGGGTCTCTGGATTGAAAATGGCGAGATCGCATATCCTGTATCCGAGGTGACGATCGCGGCAAACCTACGCGACATGCTGATGAACATCGAGCGCATTGGCAGCGACCTGGAGTTCCGCGGATCCACTGCCTCGCCGACGCTCCTGATCGGGGAGATGACCATCAGTGGACAGTAGGGCCCTCCTCGCCTCCGCTATGGTGTTTTGCGTCTCCTGCAAAGCTCCTCCAACAACTGCGGACGCACCGCCGAGCGCGGAGGCGAAGGCCTACGTGGCCAAGTTGAAACTCAGTGAAGTGAACATGCAGGCCACCGAGAGTCTCGCCGGACAGATGGTCACCGAGATTGAAGGCAAGATCACCAACGCCGGGGATCGCACCGTGGAGTACGCCGCAGTGGCCTGCGTATTTACTGACTCGATCAATCAGTTGATCCTCCGCGAAAAGGTAGCCATCGTAAAGCGGCCCCTCAAACCGGGAGAGACGCGCTCGTTTCGTCTGCCGTTCGACGACATACCCCCAAGCTGGAATAACAAGATGCCGACGCTTGTCGTCGCGCAGATTCGGCTCTCGTGATGGCGCGCGTCTTGCTAGTGGAAGACGATCCCACGCAGCTCGAACTCCGCAAGCTGATTCTTGAGGATGCGGGTCATGAGGTAGCAACCGCGGCCACGTCCGACGAAGCGCTGCAACTCCTCGCGGGATGCCAAGTCATGATTCTCGATCTGATTCCAAATAGCGCAGAACTGGCAAATGCGGCTTCGCCCGAAACGCGGGTGATTCTGCTGTCAGGCCGCGAAATCGAACCAGGCTCGCTTCGCGCCGACCGCATTCTGAAGAAGCCTTGCCCCTCGCGCCACTTGCTGGCCGCAATCGCGCAACTCGCCCTGATGCTTTGCGCTGTCACCGCTCAAGCCCAGACATTCGAAATTACGAAGCCCTCCGAAATGATCGCAGAGCTAGACATGCGAGCACCCGGCACCGATTGGGGCAACGCAGCCAACCCAGCCGTGCTCGCCACGGTCCTGCTCGATGGCCAACCGCTCCAGAACATCATGCTCTACGCCGGTGCCGATAAGTTCCCGTATCGCATTTTCCTAGGACCAGTCGCACCCGGCAAGCACACCCTCACCATCGATGGCAAAGGAGCGGTATTGCTCGCTACCCGGTTCCACGAGGACAACACCGACATCCTAGCCCACGCGCCCATCCTATTTGCGCGGCCCAACACGATCGGCAAATTCACGGACATCCCGCTCATCACCTACTGTGAACGGCTCCGCGAAGATGGCCTGCCAATGCTGCAGTACACCGTGATCTATTCGAACGAGGATGCCGGCACATCCACTCGGGCGTTGATGGCCCGCTGGGGCAGGACCACCGACATCGAGTGGGTCTACAAAGCGTTCCTAAATCCCGACGGCTCCATTCATCACTCGACCATTCAAGCCGAAGCCCATAAAGAGATCGAGTTCAAAGGCAAACGGGAAGGGATGCATCCGCTGCTCCTCACTGCGACCGACAACAACAACGTCGCCTACAACAGAACGTCGCCCGTGCGCTACCAGATACCGCCGGTTCTGGTGGATCT
>JANXQZ010000698.1 GCA_025353235.1 Bryobacterales bacterium | reverse complement strand
CGATCCAGAGAGACCGGAAATCGCGCTTCTTCCGCTTGCGTCCGACATATGCGTACTTGAGAGCTTTCTCGACCGCCTCCTGCGCGGCGCGATGCAATTTGCTCTTGGTTAAAAAGAACCCCTTGGCCAGTGCTAGCGTCTTGTGGCGGCTCGCTCTTCGACCTGTTCCTCGTTTTACTCTCGGCACGTTTTCTCCTTAAAAGTGAATGCTGGCGATGAAAAGGCACGTGCGGCGCCCGTTCGCACAGCGAATGAATTGCAATCTGCAGCTAGTACGGAATCATGCGTTTTAGCTTCGCCTGATCGGTCGAATCGGCTACCACGCCATGATTAAGTTTCCGTTTGCGTGAGCGCGACTTCGAGGTCAAGATATGGCGGGCAAATGCATGGCGGCGAACCACCTTGCCAGTGCCGGTCTTCTTGAACCGTTTGGACGCACCCTTATGTGTCTTCAGCTTGGGCATTTGAACTGTTCCTGGGTTTACTTCGAACTTCCACATTGTAGCACGCAGGTATGATGAATACGTGGCCTCGCGCCGGGTCTCGTGGAAGAACGCTGTCGCTGCCGCCGGCGTGTTCCTCTGTGTAGGAGGAATGTTATGGACGGCCTCCGCGCTGCGTCATGCGTCGCACGGTTTAACCCAAGCCGCAACGCAGGTCGCTCAAGAAGGGCAGTTCGCCTATAAATCCATTCCGCTTGACCGACCCATTCCAGCTGGTTTCGAGCCACTTACTTCGCCAGCCCAGTTCACTGACGCGGTCCTGCTCGATTCCAAATTTTACATCTGCGGTCCAACGGGCCTGCTCGCCTTCGATCTGGATGGAAAGCAAGTGGCCGAGTATCACGCAGGCCTCGAACTTCCGCCAGCGCCGCTGGTGGGTCTGGCTGTTGGTAACAACTCGCAACTGTGGATCGCAACGCACGGAGCCGGGCTCCTCCTCTTTGAGGGCGGTGCGTTTCGACAGATCCGCCCCGATGCTCGTAGCGCTCGCTCGCTTACAGCGGTGTTGCCTCTCGCAACCGGGCGCGTTTTGCTCGGCACCGAAAAAGATGGCGTGCTCGCCTGGGATGGGAAGACCATGGCGCGGGTTCATCCTGCCTTGGCGGGTTTGCATGTAACCGCCCTCGCGGGTGTGGAAACAGATCTCTGGGTGGGCACGCTGGACCAAGGCGTGATCCGTTGGCATGCCGGTCAAGCGGATCGTTTTTCGGAAGCGGAAGGGCTGCCGGATTCCCGCGTCTTATCCCTGGCTGTCGGGCCCAACGCGATGTATGTCGGCACGGCGCTGGGTGTCGCTGAATTCCGCGACGGCCGAATGAGTCGCGCGCTCGGGTCTGGCTACTTCGCAAAATCGCTTCTGGTCCACGCAGACAACTTGGAGATCGGCACGCTCGATGAGGGACTGATCGAGATCCCTCTGACAGCGCGAAAGCCCCGTCCGCGCAGCAGCGGGGAATCGGTCATAGGTCAAGTAGAAAGGGTGCTGGATCT
>JANXQZ010000694.1 GCA_025353235.1 Bryobacterales bacterium | reverse complement strand
GAATCGATGCGCTCGGTGATGCGCGGGGCGAAGTACGTGCTGTTCCAACTCGAGACGCCCTTGAAGACTGTCGCGGCCGCGCTCAAGATGGCGCGCGCAGAAGGTGCGCGGACTATTCTAGATCCGGCTCCGGCTCAGACTCTCTCGCCCGAAATCTTGAGGCTGGTGGATATCTTGACGCCGAATGAGACGGAGGCGTCCATATTGCTGGGCTTGCGTCCAGGTCGAGTCTCGATGGAGGAAGCTCCAAAATTGGCGGCGCTTTTGCGCGCAACGGGGCCGAGCGCAGTAGTGTTGAAATTGGGCGAGCAGGGCTGCTTCTATCTTGACCAAGATGTGGCACTCCCGAGTCCCGGTTTTGCGGTGTCGGCGAAAGATACAACGGCTGCTGGGGATACCTTCAACGCGGCTCTGGCGGTCGCTCTGGCCGAAGGCCGCTCCATTGAAGACGCTCTGCGGTTTGCGAATGCGGCTGCGGCCATCTCAGTTACGCGAGCGGGTGCGCAAGCTTCCATCCCAAGCCGGTCGGAAGTCGATAAATTTCTCTCAACATATGGCTGAATTAGTCCGCAAAATACCCTGGCCCGGAACCATAACGTCCGATTCCGAGCCGCTCCTCTCGCGCGAATGGCTGGTCACCAATGGACTAGGTGGATACGCCTCCGGGACCGTCGCTGGCGTGATCACGCGAGGGTTTCACGGATATCTGATCGCTGCCTTGCCTTCGCCGCTCGGGCGCATGATGATGCTGAACGATCTGGAGGAGCAGTTCACCCTTCCAAACGGCAAAGAGGTGCATGTGGGTGGCGAAGAGCGCGCCGGCCTGCCCTTCCACTGGCATGGCGCTGATTTCCTCAAGGACTTCCGGCTCGACATGGGACTGCCGGCGTGGCGCTATCAGATCGACGGGTTCGTCGTGGAAAAGAGCCTGATGCTTCCGCATGGGCAGAACACCGTCTATATCAACTACCGCGTTCTCGACGGAGACGGCGATCTGAAGCTTTCGCTGCGCCCTTCCTTGAATATTCGGCCGCACGAGGCGCCCGTCAGTTCCCCCATTACGGTGCCTTACTCGCTGAGCGTCTTCGAGGATCAGTACGAAGTAATAGCAGGCCAGCAGATCCCGGCGCTGCGCCTAACGTTAGATGGCAAGTGCAGCGGGCTTACCGTTGACCGCATTCGCATCCAGGAAATTATCTATCGCATCGAAGAGAGCCGAGGCTATGCGGCCCGCGGCGAACTA
>JANXQZ010000651.1 GCA_025353235.1 Bryobacterales bacterium | reverse complement strand
CTCTCAAGGCGCCGATTCGCATACACCGTCACGCGGTAAGGATCGTGGGCGATGCTGACGGATTTGTAATCGCCCAGATTAAAGCCGGCAAATCGAATCGGCGTGGTCGTATTCCGGCGAGTGATGCGGAGGGCGCCCTCGGTGCGGTCCTCCGCAATGTCGCCGTTGGCAACCACACTCAGTTCTTTCGGATACCGAAAGGTCAGGTCATAGCGGGCGAAATCGAGCGACCGCCGCGGGTACCAGTTCCCTCGCGAGCCCACGTAAAATACCTGATCGCCAGCCTTCGTGATCACGGTGCCTGCATGCCGAATTTCGAACTCATGCGGCTTGCCGGGTTCGAGATCGGCGGGCGTCACCACCAGGAATTGCTCGTTGCCTGTGGCGCTAATCAGGTTTGATCGCAACGAGTCCTTTTGAAACACTTCGGCGGGCTGCCCGTCCACTCTTGCTTCCAAGACTTGCATCTGTTGAGAGATGAAGAAGCTCACGGCCCGGCCGAGCGGCTTGAGTGGCGTGCCGGTGATGCGGGTGACGGCTGTCATCTTCAGATCGGGATCGAGGGTTGCGTCGATCCTGAAATTTTCCAGCTTAATGTCCGAGGCTCGGGACGTTTCGCTCCGCATACGGGAGCGGGAAGGGAAGCTAGTCCACACGTCGAAGAAGCTGGCGTTCTTGCGTTGCGCGATCTGTCCCACCAGGATATTTTCTTCGGCGCTGGGATCGTAGAAGACGTCGAAGTTTCCAAGCTGGGTGCCGCCCACGGTCATATAGAAGAATCCTCCGGTTCGCTGCAAACCGAGAATATCCGCCACCAGCCTCACTTGAAAGCTGGCCGTCAAATTCCTTGCGACCGGGCTCCACTTATCCGCGAGCAGCGCGCCCATTTCAGGCGCCCGCTTGGCTGAGCTTGCGGTCAGCTTGGCCAGCAGATCTTCCGCAGTGTTGTCGCTGAAGATCAGGAGAGCTGACTTGAAGTGCTCGTTCAGATTTGGAGATTCGGTGAAATGCGCCAGAGAGAGACGTTCGCTCCGAATGGGCGGAAGCAGGAGCAGTTCGGCATCTCCGGCTTCGACGTCGGCAGTGAACAAGGCGCTGGTTCTTACTCCGTTTACCGGCTTCGCAAAGATCAGGTAGCCCGAGGTGAGGTAGACGCGAATGTCTTCTTTGGTGAAGTTGAGATCGATGACGCGATAGCACTCGGCTCGGTCTAGCCCGTTTTCCTGGATCTGACGGGCGATGTCGGCCGCCGACGTGAGGGCAAGTGCCGAGGGGCAAAGCAGTAGAAAAAGGAGAGTGAGGCGGACCACTAAGATCAGTGTAGGATACGCGTTCCGCCCCACATCACAGGGGTTCGCTACTTCAGCGAAACTTGGGGTCGCCCTGGCGAATTCAACGGAGTGGCAGCATCGGTCGAACTGCTCGAACCACCGCTAACCGGCACCACCACATTGAAATATTTATTGCCGCTTACTTGGTTCCCAGAGCCGGAGACAATAAGAACGCCGTCCAGCGCTTCGTTGATTGTGTTCCCGTCAATCCGGTTATTGCTCCCTCGGACGAAGAAGCCAGCCGAATCGCTATGGTATACGTTGTTGCCCGAAGCTCGATTGTTGTTCCCGACCAAGTCTATTCCGTCGAACACCTGGTTGTCGTACACATCGTTGTTCTGCACCTGTGCATTGTTAGCGACAACGGCGATCCCGATCTGAGCGGAACCCACCGTGTTGTTCCGTACCGAGATGCTGGTTGTATCCTCAATCAGGATGTTCGTCGAAGCGAAGAGGCACGAACTGGGTGTGCATTGCGCATAGAGGTTGTTATTGACAAAGTTGTTGGCCAACTCTGCGGATGCGCCCCGTGAAACCTGGATTCCGTTCTGCGCGATATTTGGAGTAGAACCTAAGCCTGTCACATAGTTGTGCGTCACGGTCACGTTGCTTCCCTTCCGGTCAATTAGGATTCCCGTCTTTTATAATCGTGTACGCGTTGCGAACCGCCATATGCGTCAACTCGCCTGAGGCGTTTTGATACATAACGCCCACGTAGTCTCCAGCGCATGCGCTCGGGATAGAGCTGGTTCCGTCTACTGTTAGGTCGTCAATGGACACGCCTTGCGTATGGCTCACCAG
>JANXQZ010000296.1 GCA_025353235.1 Bryobacterales bacterium | reverse complement strand
CGCAAGTGGGGAGGAGGGCAGAGCGATCCTCTCGGAACGAAGGGGCCTGACCTCGACCTTCTCAACCCGCAGAGTCCGTAGATAGCGAACATGGCTACAGAGCGAGGCAGGAATTAAATCGCCTGCAAAATCGGCGCAGGCGCCACCGTGACCCTAGACGTCGTTAGCCCGAGGCTATCGTCGTGCACTGGTTTTTGAGAGATCGCGAACTTCTTGATCCGTCAACATCCGATGTTTCCCGATCTGCAGATCGCCGATCTCGAGCGATCCGATCTTGGTCCGAACCAGCTTTAGAACTTTGCTCCCCAACGCCTCAATCATGCGCCGGACCTGCCGGTTCCGCCCCTCCTCAATCGTGATCTCGACGAAAGAATACTTCTCCGAATCGCGGACGCGCTCCGCAATGGCAGGCTTAGTCATGCCATCGGTTAACTCTATGCCCCTTCGAAGCTGATCGAGTTGCTCGTCAGTCACGAGGGTGGAAGTCTTCACCAGGTACGTCTTTGAAACCTTGTGGTCGGGACTCATCACGCGCTCCGCGAAGCGCGTGTCGTTCGTCAAAAGAAGCAGACCGGTGGAGTCTTGATCCAGCCGTCCAACCGTGCCCAGAAACTGTTTCACCTCGGGAATCAGGTCGTAAACCGTCGGTCGGCCATCCGGATCCTTATAGGTCGTAATGTACCCCTTCGGCTTGTAGAGCAGCAGATAAATCTTCTCCTGTTCGCGAAGGGGCCGACCGTCTACCGTGACCTTATCGCGCTCCAAGTCCACCCAGTGGTCGGGCGTCTGGATTAGTCTGCCGTTAACGCGCACGCGCCCAGCTCCAATCCACTTGCGTGCATCCGTGCGCGAGCCGAGACCTGCCTTTGAGATCACTCGATCCAATGTTTTCTCCACACCTCCGTTATATGCTATCTACGAGTGTTCTATCGCCTACCCGTTCTATTTCTCGCACTAGCAATGCTTGCTCAAGACACCAGGTACAGACCAGATGGCGAGCAGATCCCAGGGCCAGGAACGCCCGCCGAATTCGGCACCTGGCTCGCCGATATTCGCCAATGGCGCGACGAAAAGAAAGTGCGCATCGGATATAGCGGCACCGAGTACGATCGCCCGGAACTGAAGTGGACTCAGCGCAATTTCATTCAGCCGCAGATGATGGTGGAAGATCGCTTTTTCTACGATCCCGGGACCGGCAAATATACTGTCGACCGCTACCTGAACGATCTCGATACTCGGTACGGCGGCATCGATTCGGTTCTGGTTTGGCACGTATATCCGAACATCGGCATCGATAACCGAAGCCAGTTCGACATGCTGCGCGACATGCCGGGCGGCATCGCCGGAGTGAAAAGCATGATCGCGGATTTTCACAAGCGCGGGGTCAAAGTGTTCTTCCCGATGATGCCGTGGGACCAGGGGACGCGGTCCGAAGGTGTCGAAATGCCCGAGGCAGTAGCGCGGCAGATGGCTGAAATCGGGGCCGACGGAGTGAATGGGGACACGTTCAGCGGAATCCCGAAGACATTCCAATCCGCAGTGGACCGAAGCGGCCACCCCATCGTGTTGGAACCGGAAAACTCGATGGACGACGAGATGCTGGCCTGGAATCTGCAAAGCTGGGGTTACTGGAAGTACCCGGCGGCTCCCGTAGCGCCGATGATCAGCAAGCAGAAATGGATCGAGCCAAGGCACATGGTTCAGGTTTGCCGCCGCTGGGGGCGCGATAAGGTGGACGATCTGCAATACGCGTGGTTCAACGGAGTCGGATACGAGAGCTGGGAAAACATTTGGGGCATCTGGAACCAGATCACGCCGCGCGATGCGGAAGCGCTGCGCCGAATCGCGAAGATCGAGCGCGGGACAGCGGACCTGCTGGTCAGCCCGGATTGGGAGCCGCATACCCCGGTGCTTCAAGGAGGCGTTTACGCCAGCAAGTTTCCAGGGCGGAACGAAACGCTCTACACGCTGATCAATCGAAACGAGTACAGCGTGAACGGGCCGCAGCTCAGGGTGCCGGACCAGGCTGGCATGCATTATCTCGATCTCTGGCATGGCGCGGAACTGGAGACCGAAAATGGCCGCCTCAGCTTTCAACTTGAAGGACATGGATACGGTGCGGTCCTGGCGACCACCCAACCGGGTACCTATGCCGTGCTGCTCAACGACATGAACCGTCAAGCGCAAGAGCCGCTGGCGAGCTTCTCGCATGAGTGGCAGCCGCTGGCGCAACATTTGGCGGTAACGTCGCGGACCGCGAAACCGAAGACAGCTCCGTCGGGAATGATCCGGATTGCGGAAACCAGCTTTGAGTTCAAAGTATCGGGCGTTGAGATCGAGGGAAGCAATGAGGTGGGCGTGGATGTGCAATATGCGTGGGAAGATCAAGCGCGCCGACACCATCTGAAGCAGATTGCGATCCAGTCGTTTTACATCGATAAATACCCGGTGACCAACGCAGACTTCAAAAAGTTTATGGCGAGTGGTTATCGTCCTAAAGACGCTCACAATTTTCTGAAAGAGTGGACCGGCGGGAACTTCCCGCAAGGCTGGGCGAACAGGCCAGTCACATGGGTGTCCATCGAGGACGCGCGGGCCTATGCGCACTGGACGGGCAAGCGGCTTCCGCATGAGTGGGAGTGGCAGTATGCGGCGCAAGGAAACGACGGGCGCACTTACCCTTGGGGCAGCGACTGGAACCCGAAAGCCACGCCAGTTCCTTATACTGGCAGGGATCTTCGGCCGCCAACGGACGTGGACGCCTATCCTGCGGGTGCGAGTCCATTTGGGGTGATGGACATGGTGGGAAACGTATGGCAGTGGACTGACGAGTACGAGGACCTTCACACGCGGGCCGCAATCCTGCGAGGCGGCAGCTTCTATCAGCCTCAGGGTTCGCACTGGTATTTCCCGCAAGCCTATAAGCTGACCGAGCACGGGAAGTATTTGTTGATGGCACCGTCTAAGGACCGGTCGGGCGCGCTCGGCTTTCGATGCGTGGCGGATGCGACATGAACAGGCATAATCAAGGTGTGAGACACGGATGCGAACCGCTAGCCGTCTAAACTGTATGCGACTTCCGATCACCGTCTCGCTGTTTGCCGCACTGGCATTTTCTCAGGACCGGTCGGTGCCGCTCTACCGTATCACTGTCGTCCAACGCGCTTTGAAAGCGGTCAACTATCAGCGTCGCGCCGGCCCCACGTTGGTGGATATGCGAGGTACGGTGCTGCTCCCGAAAGCCGAAGGTCAGGTGAAAGTGGAGGTGAAAAACGGGTATACGGAAGTTGATGCGACGTTCAAACGGGTGGAGCCTCCCACGCAGTTCGGCACGGAGTTTCTCACCTACATTCTGTGGGCGATTACGCCTGACGGCCGCCCGATCAACCTGGGCGAATTGATTCCCGACGGATCGAACAAAGGCAAGATGCGCGTCACGTGCCCTAACTCGACATTCGGGCTCCTGGTAACAGCCGAACCTTACTTCTCCGTTCCCTATCCCAGCGATGTGGTGGTGATGGAGAATATTATTCGCCCGGATACCATTGGCCGAGTGGAAGATATAGAAGCGAAATATGAACTGCTGCCGCGCGGACAGTATACGTTGAACATCAAACCGCAGGATCTGCCTTCTGCGCGAATGGCTCCACCGCCGGGCGTCTCGATGCCAGTGTATGAAGCGACTCTGGAACTCTATCAGGCGCGCAATGCCGTGCAGATCGCTCGCGCGGATGGAGCGGAGCAGTATGCGTGGGACACCTTCGCCAAGGCTCAGCAATTCTTGAATCAGGCCGAGATCACGTTTGCTAGCAAGACCGACTTCAACGGGGCTACATCGATCGCGAGACAGGCTGTTCAGGCGGCGGCCGATGCACGCTCGATCGCCATGCGGAAAAAAGGCGGGCCGAGATGATGTATCGGCGCGGAGAAGCCGGCTGGAAAGTCGGCTGCAGGCAAGATTGCCTGCCCCACGAAGCCTAGCCGCAACCAACAAGAGGTACGCTTGCCACCTAAATCGGAATACACTCGACGTGCCGCAGAAAGGCAGGCGGTCGCCGAACAGCAGCAAAAACGATTCCAACTCATCGGCAATCTCAGACTGCTGGCCGGCATAGGCGCTGCGCTTTTGGCCTTCTTCGTCTTCGGGAGCGCAGGGCTTTCGCCATACTGGCTTGGACTGCCGATCAGTGCCTTCATCGCCATGGTAGTGATGCACGCGCGGGTGGTGCAGCGGCTCGGCGTCGCCACGAGGGCGCTCGCTTTTTATGAAAAAGGTTTGGCGCGAGTGGAAGATCGGTGGATGGGCACAGGCGAACAAGGCGAGCGGTTTCGCGATCCCAATCACGTGTACGCCGATGATCTGGACATCCTTGGACGCGGATCGCTGTATGAATTGCTATGCACGGCTCGCACGCGGGCGGGCGAGGACGTCTTAGCCCGCTGGCTGCTGGCTCCTTCCGAGCAGTCCGAAGTGATTGCGAGGCAAGGGGCGGTAGCGGAACTGGCCCCCAGGCTGGACTTGCGTGAGAGTCTCGCTCTCATCGGCGAGAACGTACGAGCGGGCATGCATGCCGAGTCGCTCACCGGCTGGGGTTCGCACCCTCCCGTTCGATTCTTCCCAGGCTTGCGCGTGGTTGCGGCAGTTCTCTCGACTTGCACCATCGTCAGCCTCGCGAGCTATGTGGCTGGATACTCCGGGCGCGCATTGCTGCTGGGGTTCGTTCTGACTCAACTTGCGCTGACGTTCTTCATTCGTCCGCGCGTGCGGGAGGTAGTGGAAAACGTCGATCTGCCGTCGCACGATCTCGCGCTGCTGACCGAGCTGCTTGGCTTGGTGGAGGCAGAGCCTGCAAACTCGCCGAAGCTCCAGGATCTGAAGACTCGTCTCAAGACTGACGGCCTGTTGGCTTCCGAGCGGATTGCGAGACTTGAGCGCCTGGCCAATCGGCTGGAGTGGACGCACAACGAGTTCTTCAAGCCAATAGCGGCTATCTTGATGTGGTCTACGCATCTGGCCGTTTCCATCGAGCGCTGGCGACTGCATTCGGGCAACGCCATTCCGCAATGGATCCAGGTAGGCGGCGAGTTCGAGGCGCTGTCCGCATTCGCAGGCTATAGCCACGAGCACCCCTCCGACGTGTTTCCGGTACTCGCAGATGCGGGGGCCGTGTTTGAGGGCGGGGGATTGGGCCATCCGTTGGTGCCCACCGGGCAATGCGTGCGCAACGATGTTTCACTCGGCCGAGGGATGCCGCTGCTGATTGTCAGCGGTTCCAACATGTCGGGTAAGAGCACCCTGCTGCGAACCGTGGGGCTGAATTGCGTGCTGGCTTGGGCGGGAGCGCCGGTCAGGGCGCAGCGTCTTCAAATTTCCCCGATGAGGGTGGGGGCGTCGATCCGCGTGCAGGACTCGCTGCAAGATGGCCGATCGCGATTTTATGCCGAGATTTCGCGGCTGCGGCAGGTGGTGGAGCTGACCGAAGGACCCGTGCCGGTGTTGTTTCTCCTAGACGAATTGCTGAGCGGCACAAATTCGCATGATCGTCGAATCGGGGCGGCCGCCATTGTGAAGAGCCTGGTGCAGCGCGGAGCGATTGGCCTGCTTACGACACATGACTTGGCATTGGCGCACATCGCCGAAACGATCGAGCCAGCCGGGGTGAACGTCCATTTTGCAGACACGATTGAAAATGGCAAGTTGCACTTCGACTATCATCTCGCGCACGGAGTGGTGGAACGAAGCAACGCGCTTGAACTGATGCGTTCGGTGGGGTTGCTCGTCTAGCGGCGCCGGGTTTGCGGGAAGGCGTCCTCGTCTACCTTTGAGAATCCTGCGGGCACTTCGAAGAGCGACGGGTCAGCCGGCCCTCTCGAGAAGCGCGTTACCTCCATCGTCATCTCCATTAACGAGCCCGACACGCTGCCGGTTTGCGGTTCCGTTTGATCCTGCTGTTTTGGCTTGCGCTTTCCCAGCCCGCCAAGTCCTAATCTCCCCGCGATGGCACCACTCAGCGCATCGCTTGCCGTGGGGGGCGGAGCGGTCTGGCGCTCGGTTGGGACTCCATCCATGCTGCCGCCCATCTTCATAATTTGCAGAACCGGCATGCCCTCCAGCTTGGAACCCTCTTTGGATAACTCCTGCATCGCGCGCGCCATATCCGGTCGACCTAGCCCCATGGGAGCGTTTGGAGTCCAGGCGATCTTCGAGCTCATGCGGCGGTAGAACTCTCG
>JANXQZ010000603.1 GCA_025353235.1 Bryobacterales bacterium | reverse complement strand
GTTGAAGGTTCGGTTCAATAATGTATTCGGCTACTACATTGAAATCTCGAAGGCGAACCTGCACAATGCGCCATCGGACTACGAGCGCAAGCAGACGCTGGTCAACGCGGAGCGGTTCACTACGCCTGAGCTGAAGGAACTTGAAAGCAAGGTGCTGGACGCAGAAGACAAGATGCTCGATCTGGAGCGCGAGATCTTCAATCAGCTTCGTTCGTTTGCGGCCGAACACGCTGCGCGCATTCGCCAGACCGCCTCTGCTATCGCCGAACTCGATGTAACTTGCTGCATCGCGCAGGTGGCTGCCGAGAACCGCTATACGCGCCCGCGCTTTTCAGATTCGGGCGAAATGAAAATCGCAGGTGGGCGGCATCCCGTGATTGAAAAGCTGGCCGAGCGCGAAGCCGTGCGCTTCATTCCGAACGATCTGTACCTGAATGCCGGGACGGAGTTTATCGCGGTCATCACTGGGCCCAACATGGGCGGGAAATCCACCTATCTGCGACAAGCCGCTCTCATCGCAATTCTGGCGCAGATCGGATCGTTCGTGCCTGCCGAAAGCGCGCTGCTTCCGCTTACTGACCGGGTGTTCACTCGCATCGGAGCGGCTGACAATCTCGCGCGCGGGCGATCCACTTTCATGGTGGAGATGACCGAGACTGCCGTGATTCTCAACACGGCCACCAGCAAGAGCTTGGTTGTTCTGGACGAGATCGGGCGCGGCACTTCCACCTACGACGGGCTGGCACTGGCATGGTCGGTGGTGGAACACATCCATACGCGCATCAAGGCCCGAACGCTCTTCGCTACGCACTATCACGAGTTGACCGAACTCGCCGAAGAGTTGGATGGCGTGCGAAATCTGCACGTGTCCGTGAAGGAAGCGGGGGACCAGATCGTATTCCTGCGGAAGGTTGAGCCGGGCCGCGCCGACCGAAGCTACGGGATTGAGGTGGCGCGGTTGGCCGGGCTGCCGATCAGCGTGATCGAGCGCGCCCGCGACGTTCTGACGCTGCATGA
>JANXQZ010000587.1 GCA_025353235.1 Bryobacterales bacterium | reverse complement strand
GGGTACACCCGATCCGAAGGTATCAGGAGAATCGGGAAATGCCAGGGGTGGGGGCGGGGAGTTGTTGCAAGTTAAGGAGATTGAGGTGCGGATTTTTGCTAATGGATTTTGGGGTTGGGGTTGCCTGCCTGATTGCTCGGGATTTGCACGAGGGAGTTTGCTTATTCCCGTGGATCAGTTACGAGGGGCATGCACAAGAACCCGGTGTATAGTGGACCCTGGATTTCAGACCAGTCAATAAGGTAAGATTTCGGCGGAGTCGTTGACCAAGGAGATAAGCGATGCCGACTCCTTAATCGTGACAACTACGTCACGATTTACAATGTGACAGAATGTCACGAGATGTCAAGGGTTTCCAATACCGCGCAATGAATGAGCCCGGACCTGATGTTGGTTTCTTAGACGCGCAGATTCTTAATCTCGCACGGTGAGCAGTGGCAATCTGCTGAAAAGTTGCTCGGCGCGTTACCCAGCGAATCAGCTTTCCATGAAAGAGGTGTGTTACTGGTGTTATTTCAACCCTAGCAATCGGCGCAGGTCCTGTTCATTTTGCACTAGAAACTCGCCGAGCCACTGGCTCGCCGTCCCCATCGCGGCATGTTCCACCACCACTGACACTACCAGCCCAGTCTGCGCTCCCTTCTTATCTCCGCGCACCAGCGCTAACACGATACGCGACACGTTTCCAGCGCTCTCCTCGGAAGCGAGCGTTCCCGTCTTCGCGTAATGCTGGACGCCCTTCATATTTTGAAGCACCGCCAGGCCATGCGTCGCACGCAGAAACGGATTTGCAGTACCATCGCTGGCATCGATCACATCGCGCAATCCTTGATACAACAGGGCGGGATTATCGAAGCCCTCCGCTCGCTCCTTCGTAGGCTTGATCAGGTTCGCGTTCAGCGTAGTCACATGAGGCACCACAGGCAGACCCAGTACGCAAGTTCCGAACGCGCCAGCAAAATCCACATTAGCCCACAGATTAGACCCGCCGCCCAGCAGCAGCGTAATGTACCGACGGGGCGTCTCAATCCGGTTGAACTCGAAATCGGGCGCCTCCGGCGACGTATATTCCAGCGCTTGGCTCAAAGGCGCTTTGCTCGCCGCATCCCAATCGTTTTGCTCGTCGCCAGTCCAAAACGATCGCCGATGCGCAATCTCGCCCGTCTCGATTCCAATCCCGTACATGGCCTTCAAACGCTCGGCTAGCTTAGTCCCCTCCAGGCCTCGTATGCGTTCCGGCCGCGACGGAATGAAATCGACATCTTCGAACTCCGGGTAATGTTGCCATGCATGCTGGCCGCCATCGAGGGACTCTTTCGCAGACGGAGAACGGTCGCCCGCTGCAATCTCCGACGGACGATCCGGATCGGAT
>JANXQZ010000574.1 GCA_025353235.1 Bryobacterales bacterium | reverse complement strand
GCCGGGGTTGCGAGTGAGCAGGCGGACTCCATAGCGCAGGTCCTGCCACAGGGTTTCTAGAAATCCAATTGTGTTCACGTCGATTTCAGTTTAACCGCACCTTGCCCGCCGGAATGGAACTTCGGAATCGCCAAGGATTGTGCTGATCAGAGCGACACCTCCTTCTCTGCTGAACGAGGGAGATGCCGCTTTGTGGGGCAGATTGTTAATCTGCAGCCGATTAACAATCGGCTGCAGATTAACAATCTGCCCTACAATTGCTAGGACGGTTTTAACCTCCGGCAATAGCTCCAATGATCAGGAACGGCTCTGCTCCCGACGCGACCGCTTCGGGAAGCGGGGCGTCCGGCGGCTCATGCGATAGATCTTCCGAGCAGGCGAAAAAGCGCAAGAACGGTCGCCGCTGTTGGGTCACGTGGTCCCGGATCGTCCCGCTTAGCATTGGATAGCGAGCCTCAAGAGCATTGAGAATCGAGCGCTGCGTCACTTCACCAGCAACTTCGAGCTCCACCTCGCTTTCAACGTGCGCTAGGGTTCGCAGGTGCCCAGGGATGATCACTCGAATCATGCCAGTGTCTGCACCTCCACGGACAGCACAGCCGGAAGATCCCGCACGATGGGAGCCCAATTGTCTCCCGCATCGGCGGAGGCGTAGATTTGGCCGCCCGTGGTCCCGAAATAAACGCCGCACGAATCGAGCGAGTCCACCGCCATCGCATCGCGCAACACGTTCACGTAGCAATCGCTTTGCGGCAGCCCTTTAGTAAGCGCTTCCCATTCGTTTCCGCCAGTCCGGCTGCGGTATACGCGCAGCTTTCCTTCTGGCGGATAATGCTCCGAGTCACTCTTGATCGGGACCACGTAAATCGTCTCCGGCTCGTGCGCGTGAATGTCCAGCACGAATCCGAAATCGGTGGGCAGGTTTCCGCTGATCTCGTGCCACTGATCGCCTGCGTCGTCGCTGCGCATCACGTCCCAGTGTTTCTGCATGAAGAGCACGCCCGGGCGCGAAGGATGCATCGCGATGTGGTGAACGCAGTGCCCTACTTCCGCAGTCGGGTCGGGAATGTGTAGGGAGTTCAGTCCGCGGTTGATGGGCTTCCACGTCTGGCCGCCATCGTCGGTGCGGAAAGCTCCTGCGGCAGAGATGGCGATGAAGATTCGTGCCGGGTCGCTCGGATCCAGAATGATTGTGTGCAGGCACATCCCACCCGCCCCTGGAGCCCAACCCGGCCCCGAGCCATGCCCGCGCAATCCGGAGAGCTCCCCCCAGGACTTGCCGCCGTCCGCAGAGCGGAATATTGCGGCATCTTCAATCCCTGCGTAGACCGTATCTGGATCGGTGAGCGACGGTTCCAGATGCCAGACTCGTTTGAACTCCCATGGGTGTGGCGTGCCGTCGTACCACTGATGCGTACCGGGAACTCCGTCGTAAAGGAACTTGTTATCCACTGGCGCCCAAGTCTTACCGCCGTCATCGGAGCGCTGGATCAACTGCCCGAACCAGCCGCTGGACTGCGACGCATACAACCGATTCGGGTCTGCCGGGGACCCCTTGACGTGGTAGATCTCCCAACCCCCGAAATGAGGTCCGCTGACATCCCACTGATGCCGCTTTTCATCCGACGTTAGGATGAACGCGCCCTTACGCGTGCCCACCAATACTCTTACCCCGCTCTTGTTTGTCATCAATGTTCCTCCAAAGTTGCCGCTGCTGCTCTCGCGAGGATAGCGCAAAACCCCGTAAATTGGAATTTGCACCGCGAAATGTTCCGAATCATAGCAGTTGTCGGGCTGCTCATCGGCTCATGCTTAGCCAAAAAGCTGGAAGTCAGCCTGGTTGCTGAAACCTTAGTGAAGAGCCGTCTCGAAAGCGGCGTGGTGGGGGCCCGAGAACGCCAGGCCGCAATCAGCGATCTGTTTGCGAGCGCCGGGTGTTCGGTGGAAGAGCAGCGCATCGACAAGCATTCCGGGAATGTGATTTGCACTCTGCCGGGCGAGACAACCTCCACCATTGTGGTTGGCGGCCATTTCGATTTCGCGGAGCATGGGCAAGGAATCGTCGACGATTGGAGCGGCTCGTCCTTGCTGCCATCGCTGTATCAAGCGCTCAAGGGTCGGCCGCGCCAGCACACATACGTCTTTGTGGCGTTTGCGGGGGAAGAGCGGGGGCCGGTTGGCTCTTCGCGCTACGTCAAGAAACTGTTGAGCGATCAGAAGGCTGGGGTACGGGCCTTTGTGAACCTGGAGTGCCTCGGATTAACTCCGGTGAAGGTGTGGGTCCACCGGTCGACTCCTGCTTTGGTCTCAAGGCTAAGCGAGGTGGCCAGGGCCATCCAGGTCCCTATTCAGGGGGTTAACGTGGATCGAGTGGGGGACGATGACACCCACCCGTTTCTTTCCGCCCATATCCCTGTCATCTCGATTCACTCAGTCACACAGGAGACGTATGGGATACTCCACAGCGACCGCGACCGACTCGATGCGATCAACTTGGATGACTATTAGACAGCTTATAAGCTGGCCGCGTACTATCTCGCCTACCTGGACGTGAAATTGGAGTGAGCAGCGAGCGGCCGCGTACCGTTCAGCTCCGATTAGGTGCGCAGGTATTACCGGGGTGCCGCAACGCGCACCTGTCGTCGTGATCGAGCCCCAATAAAAGAAACTGCCTTTCCTTCTTTCATCTCCCACACCCTTACAAAAACGTTTGAAACACTTGCATTGTATTCTGTAGTATGCTCTTAATGAGCGACTTGGAGGTGTATGCGTTGCCGAACTGAATTACTCGCGAAAATCCTGCTGACTTGTGTCATTTTGTCAGGGCTGGCTGTCGGCCCAGCGCGCGCGTCGCATTCTCAAGGGCGAGTTGGCACGCACCAACTCGCGCTTTTATCCCTAGCGCCCCCCGCTGAACAGTCATCGAGATCGGTTCGCCGCACGAAGCATCGCAGACGGTCCGCTCGTTCCCTGACTCGCCGCCTGAAGGCGCGCCGCGCTGTTCCCAAGAACCGAGCTTCAAGCCACATCTCCCGATTTGCAACTGGCTTTACCGGCGCACCGCTTGTTTTCGAACAGGAGCGAAGCGTCGCAACCGCGACAGTGTCCACCGGACCCGCTGCGGGACCTGCAACCCCGCAGCAGGTGGTGCCGCAGCCCGTTGTCAGGCCGGTCGGGGGTCCTGGGGTCCGATCGCCAGCCCGTAGACGCTGGGAGGGTCACGAGGAAGGCGTGATCGCTTTTGGCTTAGTCGCGGGCGGGCAGCTTCGGGACTGGTTCAGCACGTCAGGACAAACCGGCAGCTCCACGTTCGACGATAAGAGCGCGCGCTTTATGGTCGGTCCCACGCTTCAATTCAACTTGTCACCCCGGTACATGCTGGAATTCGACGCCATACGCAGAGGTTTCGGAGCCCGCACCACTGGCAATATCTTTGGGGTCGGTTTCAGCACCGATTCCACGGGGAGCTCGTGGGAATTTCCGGTGATCTTCAAGCGGCGATTTCTGATGGCGAGACACGTGAAGCCGCTGCTGGGAGCGGGCATCTCGTTACGCCACGTGTCGCAGGATTCCTCGCTGACCTCCTTAACGGGCGGCGCTAATAGTACCATGAATAGCTCGCAGGGAAGCATCAGCGTGGGCATCCCCATTTCGGCGGGGATCGATTTCAGAACCGGGATATTTCACTTTACTCCCGAGCTTCGCTACACGTTGTGGACTGCGGACAAGTCTTTCACACCCATTCGCACTCCTGGCCTGTACGATGCAAATCCGAACCAAGTGGCCTTTATCTTAGGATTTACGATTAATTAGCGCGCCCATGAGGGCACCCGCGCAGCACCACAGCATCCATCCGCCGAACACGCCCGCCATTTCAGGAGCGATATTCGGAAACACCACCGGAAATAGGACGCTTGAAAACGAGTCGAGCAGGAGCGTGGGCAGCGCGAGAGACACCGCGCCGCGCAGCCACTGATCTTGCGGCAGTTGAAAGCGCCTGCACAGCCGCCGCACCAGCCAAGCCATCAAAGGGAAACTAACAGCAAAAAGGATGAGCGTTTGCGTCCAATTGCCCGCGTGCAAGATGTGCTGTCCTGCCGCTCGCAAGGCGACAGACGCGACAGCCCAGATCGCAAATCCGCAGAGAAATAAACGCCAGTCCATACGATCAGAATTCATGTTCTCACAGTTGCTACCATGGGGCTTCCCATGCTCCGACTGTTCCCTTCCCTCTTATTTTCCGCCGCACTCGTCGCTCAGACGAACGCCGACCTGATCCTCCAAAACGGCAAGATCGTGACCATGGAACCGAGCCAGCCGCAGGCTCAGGCCATCGCCGTGCGCGCCGGACGCATTCTGAAAGTGGGAACAACGGCCGACATGCAGCCGCTGATCGGCGCAAATACCAAAGTGATCGATCTCGCGGGCAAGCTTGCGATTCCAGGGTTCATCGAAGGCCACGGCCACTTCATGGGAGTCGGCGAATCGAAGATGAATCTGAATCTGCGGAATGCCCGCAATTGGGACCAGATTGTTGCAATGGTCGCGGCCGCCGCCAAGACCGCACCTCCCGGAACCTGGATCCTGGGCCGCGGCTTCCACCAATCCAAGTGGGACAAGCCGCCGCAGCCAAACGTGCAGGGTTTTCCGCTCCACGCTGAGTTAAGCAAGGTCTCTCCGAACAATCCTGTCGTCCTAACGCATGCCAGCGGGCATGCCGCCATGGTGAATGCGTTGGCTCTAAATCAGGCGGAGATTACCGCAAAAACACCTAACCCACCGGGCGGCGAGATTCTGAAGGACGCGTCCGGCCAGCCAACCGGCTTACTCCAGGAGAAGGCCCAGGGTTTGGTCGGCCCCGCCTATCAGTCCTTTCTTTCAAAACGAACCCAATCCGAAGTGGAGGCCGATGCCCGCAGCAAAGTCGAGTTGGCTGCCAAAGAAGCCATCTCCCATGGAATCACGAGCTTTCAGGATGCCGGATCAGGCTTTGACACCGTGGACCTGCTGAAAACCATGGCGGAGGAGGGCAAGCTCGATCTGCGGCTCTGGGTCATGCTGCGGGAACCTACCGCCAAACTGGCCTCCAGGATTCAGCGGTATCGCATCCAGGATGCGGGGGACCATCACCTAACAGTTCGAGCTATCAAACGCGCCATGGACGGGGCGCTTGGATCACGCGGGGCGTGGCTCCTGGAACCTTACTCGGACCTACCCGGAAGCTCAGGGATCAACACCGAGGATCCAGCCGACATCCGCAAGACCGCCGAGATTGCCATCAACAATGGATTTCAGCTTTGCATCCACGCGATTGGGGATCGTGCTAACCGGGAAGTGCTGAACCTTTACGAGTCTGTATTCCGCGAATATCCCGACAAGAAGGATCTGCGTTGGCGCATCGAGCATGCGCAGCATCTCAATCCGGCCGACATTCCGCGCTTCGGCAAACTTGGTGTCATTGCTGCTATGCAGGGGATTCACTGCACGTCGGACGCCCCGTACGTAATCCCACGCCTGGGCCCGAAACGCGCCGAGGAAGGGGCCTATGTCTGGCGCAGTCTGCTCGATTCTGGTGCCGTGGTGGGAAACGGAACCGATGCGCCCGTAGAGGAGGTGAACCCCATCGCTTCGTTCTACGCGTCCGTGAGCCGCAGGACGAAAGATGGGACCACGTTTTTCCCAGCGCAACGCATGACACGGGCAGAGGCGCTCAAGTCCTATACGCTCTCGAATGCCTTTGCTGCCTTTGAGGCCGATCAGAAAGGTTCGCTGAAGCCCGGAAAGCTCGCGGACATCACGGTGCTTTCGAAGGACATCATGACGATCCCGGAGAGCGAGATTCCGAGCGCCGAAGCGGTGTATACCATCGTTGGCGGCAAGATCGTCTACTCGAAATAGATCAGAGCGTTCCCAGTGGAGTGTCGTGATCGGGTGCGGGGAAAGCGGCACTTATCTCAGCGATCTCCTCATCTGACAGCGCCCAATCGAGCGCTTCTCCGTTTTCCCGGACGTGTCCAGGATTCCCGGACTTCGGGATCGCGAAAACGCCGTCCCGGCAGAGAAATCTCAAGATTACCTGCCTGACTGTACGATCCTGAGCAGCCGCGATCCGGCTCAGTACCCTGCCCTCCGCAGTGTCGGGTTTTGGCAAGTCCGAGTGGCCAAAAGGGCTATAACCCATCACGGCGATGTCGTGCTTCCTGCAGTATGGAATCAGCTTGCGTTCAATGCCCCGATCATTCAAGTGATAGAGCACCTGATTACAGGCAAGGCGTTCACTCGTTAAGGCACTTTGGGCGGCCCGCAACTCCGGCACATCGAAGTTGCTCACGCCAATGAAGCGCGTCATCCTTCGTTTCACCAGCTCTTCGAAGGCTCGCATGGTCTCGCGAATGGGCTGGTTGCCCGGCCAGTGCAGAAGATAGAGATCGAGGCAATCGACTTTCAAACGCTTTAGACTGCGCTCGCAGGCTTTCAAAGTGCCATCGTAGGAGGCATTGGACGGGAGCACCTTGCTGATCAGGAACACGTCGTGCCGACGACCGCTGATAGCCTCGCCCACGACCTCCTCTGCCTTTCCATTGCCGTACATTTCCGCTGTGTCGATCAGCGCCATGCCTAGGTCGAGTCCCAGCCTCAAAGCAGTGACGGCCTCATCGCGATCATCCTTTTCTATGTTCCAAGTGCCTTGTCCAATCAGTGGAATCTTAGACTCATTTCCTAACTGCAGCGGCATACTTGGCCAGTCCCTCGCTTGTCCATAGGTTGGAATGCAGCCGTAGCATGGACGTGATCAAAGTTTTTCCATCTGGAGAAAGGCTTGCTCCAATTACCGGAAAGGATCCAGTGCTTAAACCGTACGAGAATGCCGGGGACCAAGCACCCAGGTCAGCCGTGGTTGTTGACGCGCCGCTTTCAGAGGGATCGAGCGATACCGCTAAAAGCCGTCGATCATCTGATCTGCGTATTCCCAAGATCTGCGAACCGTCTTTGGTCCACGTGGCGGCAAACCACAGTCCCGTTGAGAGAGTGCGGGTCTGTTTGCCGTTAGGCGAAACGAGCAGCAGTCCTGTCGGACTTGCGACTGCGATCCAACGCCCGTCGGGGGACCAGCTCAAGAAACCGCTGGCGTTATCTTTCACCAGCACGGGGCGTCCGTTGCCGCCGACTTGAGCAGCCATGATCGCGCGGCCGGTGGCATAGGCGATTGTGGCTCCATCCGGGGACCATGCCGCGTTCCTTTGGGCACCGCTATCTACGGAGTGAACCAAACGTGCCGGGTTTCCGCCAGCCAGATCTGCGATCCAGATCGAGTCGCGACTTGTGTAGGCGATATGCTGGCCATCGGCGGAAAGCGAAACGCCGGAGAGGGATTCGCTGGTATCCCGCACAATCTCCTTCTCCCATCCAGACTGCGCGTCACGAAGCCAGATCCCATCCGCCCTCACATAGACAAATTCATTTCGAACGGGCGACCATACAGCGGATGCGCCATCTGTCGGTAGACTCACTGCGCCAGCGGGCACTGCCAGCAACCCATATGAAACTGCCGAACTGGAGAACATCGCGTGCTCGCCAGTGTGCGCAAGCGCAGGCCAATTCTCGATACCCGTACCGGCGGTCAACTGCGTGACCTTCCCCGCTCTCAGGTCGACCACAGATAGATGGTCGTTCCCGCACACAATGCGCTGGCTATCCGCCATCCACGCGAAACCTTGCAAGGGCAGATTGAGAGACAACCGCGAGACTCCGTCGGGCAAACTGACTACCGAAAGTCGACTCGCAGATCCAGCAGCCAATTGCGTTCCGTCGGGCGAGATTTTAACTTGCGTGATTCCTTCAACCTGGGGTACGCGGTCGAGGAGCTTTGGCGTGCCGCCAGCCGTCATTAGGAACAGACCGTTCCGTCGGGCCAGCGCGAACGTTTTTCCATCGGGCGAAACATCAGCGCTGACCACTTGGTCGGCCACTTGGGCGGGAGCGCCTCCATAGCTGCTAACAGACCACAGCGTAGATCCGGAGATGTAGAATACCCGCCCACCATCGGGCGACCAAAATGGAGATAAACAATCGTCCGCCGACTTCGTGACTTGCGTGCCCGTCGAGGACTGACGCGGCCTCACGAATATCTGAAAGACTCCGTCAATGCTTTTCGCGAACGCGACGCTCTCGCCGGCGAGTGACAGGGCTGGCAAGACTTCAGGCTCCGTGGATGAATCGAGCCGAGCCACCTTAAGCTGCGACAAGTCTAGTTCAGGGGAACGGCGCAGGAAATGGGCCACCACCAATCCCAGGCCGAAAGCGAGGAGCGCACCCAAAACCGCTGAAGTGACCACCCTCCTATGTGCGCTCGGAATTGTAAGCTGCTCCGGCTCAGGCGGAGCTGGCAAGGCCTCGACTACTGCCGCCTCAATGGGAGGTAAGTCTTCGCCTTGCTTGGACGGCAGCTTCTCCAGAATCTTTCGAAGGCGTTCATGAACTTCGGCAGTGGATACGAACCGCCGCACGGGATCCCTAGACAACAGGCGCTCGACGAGCAAACGGAGGGTCGCGGGACCGGGTGTAAAAGGAAGCCGGTCGACATTGGCGATCGCCAGCAGGGTGGCCATGGGCGTCTCCCGCCGAAAAGCGGGGTGTCCGCTAGCCATTTCGTGGAGAAGAAGGCCCAACGAGAATTGGTCCGATTGAAAGCTGACCGCCTCTCCGCGCGCCTGCTCCGGACTCATGTAGCCTACCGTTCCGACGATTAAACCCGGCTGGGTACCCAAACCGTCAAAAGTCGCCTCTTCGATGCCAGAAGTTCCCATAATGGGCTTTGCAAGCCCAAAATCCAAAATCTTGACGCGCCCCCCGCGGGTGATCATGATGTTCTCGGGCTTTAGATCGCGATGAACGATCCCGTTCTCATGCGCCGCTTCGAGCCCGTCGGCAATTTGGACCCCAATCTCAAGAAGCTTGCGGATCGGCAGAGCCCCACGCTTGATGATGCTCCGAAGGGACTCGCCATCCACCAGCTCCGAGACAATGTAAGAAATGCCATCGG
>JANXQZ010000573.1 GCA_025353235.1 Bryobacterales bacterium | reverse complement strand
CGCGCAGGGTCATCGTGTCGGCTAGAACCTGATTCAGCGCGTTTACGCTATCCAGCCGCACCTTTTCATCCAGCCCGATTGGCAGATGTACCACCGTGCCGTAGGCCTGCACTTCTTTCCCTTTTTGATTCGCCAACGGCGTGGCTCCGCCGTTCTTCTTTGCATTTTTCACGTCGTGGGTAGTTGTACTCATCGTGTCCTCGATAAGTGGATGCCGATGCGGGGATTTTGGTTCACGGGAAAATTCCTCCGTTGCTACACTTCTATTTGGCGGCCTACTCTAAACTGCTCGGGAATGTGCGCGAGGGTGCATCGGCGGGGAAAATTGTTTCCGAACTGATCCAGTCGCCCGGAATGCGCGAGTGCCTCCAATGGTTTACTCGAGAGCGGCACTGGATCAACGAGCAACATCTGCAACTTTGCCGAGTGCCCGCTCCTACTTTTTTCGAGCAGAAACGCGCTGAGTGGATGCTCGCGCAATTCGAGTCGCTGCACTATAACGCTAAAATAGACCGGGCGGGCAATGTGGTGGCGCGAGTGTCGGACAAGCGCGAAGGCCCGTTGTTGGCGCTCACAGCTCATCTCGACACCGTGCTGGCAGCGCGCAATAGCGAGGAAATCCACTACAGTCCGGATGGCCGCTTACATGGTCCCGGCGTCTCCGATAACGGCGCGGGACTGGCGGCTCTGCTGGCCATCGCGCGGGCGTTGCGGAATTTCCCCGAACTCGAAGATGCGTGCGCGCCTCTGGTGTTTGTTGCGAACGTCGGCGAGGAAGGCGAGGGAAACCTCAGCGGCATGCGCTACCTCTGCCGCCAGTCGCCGCTGGGGAGCAAGATTGGCGCGTTTCTGGTGCTGGATGGGCCCACGACGGACCAAATTACTTGGCAGGCGCTGGCCAGTCGGCGTTTCGATGTTACCTTCACCGGTCAGGGCGGCCATAGCTGGAGCGACTACGGGATCGGCAATCCGGTCCACGCGCTGAGCCGGGCCATTACGCTATTCACGGAGACGCGGATTAACGGCACGGGAACAGCGCGATCCTCGTATAACTTTGGGTTGGTGGAGGGCGGCCAGAGCATCAACTCGATCCCGACGCATGCACGCACCAAGGTCGACATACGCTCCGAGAGCGGGGTGAAATTGGACGAGATTGCGGGTATGCTCACGAGCGCGGTGGAACGGGCGCTGGAAGTAGAAAACGGGCGTGCTACCGGAGGGCGGCTCTCGGCGAAAATCAAGGAGATCGGGTCGCGGCCGGGAGGGCGATTGGCGGAGGACGCGCCTATCTTAGGGTGGGTGCGCGCGGTCGATTCGCAGTTGGGCATTCGCTCGCACCTCGATTGCGCGTCTACCGATGCGAACATTCCGCTCTCGATGGGGCTGCCAGCCATCTCCATCGGGGCTGGCGGACAGGGCGGCGGAGCGCATACGCCGCAGGAGTGGTTCCACCCCGACGGCCGGGAACTCGGGCTTAAGCGCATTCTATTGACGCTTTGCTTGCTCTCGAAGGACATCGAAGCGGCAAACGGGGCATGATCGCAGGTTCCGGGCGTCCCCCCAGTTGGCGAATCGACGCGGGGCTGGTCTTCGTCGCCATGATCTGGGGCACTACCTTCGTCCTTGTGAAGGAAGCGCTGCCAGACGTTTCCACGCTTCTGTTTCTGGCGCTTCGGTTCGCTTTTGCGTCGCTGGTGCTGGTCGCGATTTTCTGGGGGAAGGGGCGGGCAGACGTTGCTCCTGGTCCCAATCTTGGACTCAGCTTGCGTGCGGGGGTGCTGGCCGGCTTCTTCCTATTTAGCGGCTATGTCCTGCAGACGTTCGGATTGAAATACACGACAGCGGCCAAGGCGGGATTCGTAACGGGGCTGTATATCCCGCTTGTCCCTTTATTCGCGGCGGTGCTCTATAGGAAACTGCCAAAGTCAGCCGAAGTAGTTGGTGTGGCATGCGCATTTGCGGGAATGGTGCTGCTGACGGCGCAGGGAGATTTGCTGTCGATTGGGATGGGTGATTTGCTGGTTGCGGGCTGCGCGGTTGCGTATGCGATTCACATCTTGATCCTGGGCTACTTTGCCGCTCGGACCAGCGTCCCGGTGCTGACGGTAACGCAGATCGCCACGGCTGCGGTGCTGGGCGGATTGACGTTTTGGTGGGTGGAGCCTCCGCGGGTGCGTTGGTCGGGGAAGGTTTGGATGGCGTTGGGCGTTACCAGCGTGCTGGCGACGGCCCTGGCATTCTTGATTCAGACTTGGGCCCAGCAGTACAGCAGCCCGACTCGCACGGCGCTGATTTTCGCGATGGAGCCCGTTTTCGCTTGGGTGACGTCGTATCTGTTGCTGGGAGAGGTTTTGAATGCGAGGGGGATTGTGGGCGCAGTCCTTATCTTGGCGGGCATCCTTATGGTGGAATTGAAACCGCTGCGGTTTGGTCGGCATCTGCCTACCTAGCTCGCACCGGATGGATTTATACTGAAAGCTAGTCGGGCTTGGTCGATAAGGAACTAAGAGAATCATGCGTCTGTTCACTACATTGCGGCAACAGAAATCGCTGTCTTTCGGCCTCGTGCTAGTCACGCTAGCCGTGGGAATTATGATCGGAACCCTGGCAAACCCGCGCGTTCACGCAGCCCGAAGCCAGTCAGCCGCTCCAGACGCAACTCCGCTCGTGATCCCCGATGCGGTTCAGCTCGGGAACGAATTCACCAAACTGGCGAAAAAGTTGGAGCCGTCAGTGGTGTACATCACCGCAGATTACACGCCGAAGGTCGGCGACAACCCTCACAAGCGCAGGGGCGCTCCTCAGGAAGAGGAAGAAAGCGGGCCGACCACTGGCGGGGATGAGGGATTGGACCTGTTCAAGCGTTTCTTCAAGAACGGGCCGTCGGGGCAGGATGCGCCGCAGGCTTTTCGCCAGCAGCAGTCCGGCACTGGATTCCTGGTGGATAAGAACGGGTACATCATCACGAACAACCACGTGGTAAGCCGCGTCGACCGGATCAAAGTGAAGATGCATGGGGACCCGGCGGAGTATCGCGCTCGCGTGGTGGGCACGGACCCGGAAACGGATCTGGCCGTCCTCAAGATTGATGGGAAGTCTGGAATTACTCCGGTTACGGTTGGCAATTCGGATTCCGTCCAGGTGGGTGACTGGGCCGTCGCGATTGGATCTCCGTTCGGGCTGGAAGCTTCGGTTACTGCGGGCATTGTGAGTGCGCTCGGCCGCGATCTGGGGAACTTGCAGATGCAGCGCTTTATTCAGACCGATGCGGCGATCAATCCAGGGAACAGCGGCGGCCCTCTGCTGAATATTCGGGGCGAGGTCATCGGCGTGAATACGATGATCGCTACCCAGAGCGGCGGTTACCAGGGAATTGGCTTTGCTCTGCCGATGAACTTGGTTGCGCGCGTTTACAACGACATCATTAAGTCCGGCAAGGTGGTTCGCGGATCGATTGGCATCTCCTGGAATAAAGGCAATAAGCCTGAACTGATGAAAGCGCTCGGCACCAATCAGGGCGTGATGGTGGATGCCTTGAAGAAGGGCGGGCCAGCCGACAAAGCGGGACTCAAGGACGAAGATATTATCGTCGCCATGGACGGCAAGTCCGTAAAAGACGGCGACGATTTAGTGGGAAGGGTGGCCGACACCCCGGTTGGCACAGGAGTGAATCTAACCGTGGACCGCGGCGGCAAGCGGATGGATTTCAAGGTAACTATTGAAGATCGCGCGCAGGTTTTCAAAGACGATCCGCGAGTCGCGGGCAGCGTGCCGCAAATTGAAGAGCCCGTTCCCGGCAAGAGCGAGACTGTCACGCAGGCCAAGTTTGGGATGAAGATCAAACCGATGAGCGATGCCGAGCGGGAGGCCATGGAACTGAAGGACAAGCGCGGAGTTCAGGTGGTCAACGTGGATCAGGGTTCTTTCGCGGAAGATATTGGGTTGGTTGAGAAGGACGTCATCATCTCGATTAATCGCATGCCGGTGTCGTCGGTGGAGGATATTCGCAAGATTCAGTCGTCGCTGAAGTCGGGAGAAGCGGTTGCGTTCCGCGTGATGCGGTCGAATCAATTGGGTCCGCGCGGCGGCGGACGCCCGGTGCAGTGGAGCAGCTTCTTCTTATCGGGCGCTCTGCCGTAGGCGGCAGGTCGTGAGGTATGCCAAACCGCGACGAGTTTTTTACCCTCGCCTTCTACCGGCTCATCGCATTCAACACCGTTCGAATCGTCTTTATACTTCTGTTCGCATACATCGCCACCAGCTTAGCTGAGCGGGTTATCCGGGGACTGCGCAGCTATGTCGTGAAGGCCATGCTGCGGGCCGATGGCGGAAGCGAGTTCGAAATAGAGAAGCGCGCGCGGACCGTGGGAGCGGTGCTGCGGAAGTCAATAGCCGCCGTGGTTTGGGTGATCGCGCTCATCATGGTGTTGAAAGAAATGAACTTCGATGTCAGGCCGCTGCTGGCCGGTGCGGGCGTGATCGGCTTAGCCATCGGATTCGGGGCTCAGAGCCTCGTCAAGGATGTGCTAGCCGGCTTCTTTATTCTTCTCGACAACCAGATTCGCATCAACGATGTAGTGGTGGTCAACGGAACGGGTGGGCTGGTGGAAGAGATAAATCTGAGGACTACGATACTCAGGAGCGAAGATGGGGCCGTTCACGTGTTTCCAAACGGAAGCATTCAAAAGCTGGCAAATCTAACGCGGGAGTTCTCCTATTACGTGTTCTCGGTTTCCGTGAACTACAAGGACGATACCGACCGCGCGGTCGCCGTACTCGGGGAGATCGGCGCCAATCTGATGGCGGAAGAACCGTTCAGCGCCGTGATTCTCGCGCCCATCGAGATCATGGGAGTGGATCAACTGGCGGAATCCAGTGTCGTTATCAAAGCGCGATTCAAGACTCAGCCGATGAAGCAGTGGATGGTAGGACGCGAAATGAACCGGAGGATCAATAAACGGTTCGCTGAAGTGGGGTTCGCCAGCGCTTTCCCCACCCGCACGATTGAGATATCTCCCGCCATGACTCCCCAACTCCGGGACGAGTTGAAGGATATTGTGCGCGAGGTGTTGAACGAGAAACCGTCTACTGCTTTTTCGCGATAACCATCTTTTCTATTTTTTTGTAGGTGGCAGCCGGTACGATGCTTTTCGAGGTTAGCTGCGATTTGTTGGCGTAGGGCCTGCCGTCGATAATTTTCTGAGAATACTTGTCGCCAATGCCGGGAAGAGCTTTCAGCTCGTCTGCCGAGGCGGTATTTAGGTCCACCAGTTTAGGTGCGTCTGCCGTATTCTTGTCCGCCGCTGCGGCGGTCGTGGCTTTGCTTTTGCTTGTGGCAGGTTTTGCCGAAGTGGCGGGCGTTTGGGCCAGCGCCGCCAATGACAGGGAAATGGCAGCAACCAGCGTAACTGCCCACGTTTTAAGCTTCATATTGTTTTTGGAACCTTCCGCTTGAGAGTTTAACACCTAACAACCCGTCCAGCAGCCTAGTGAGTCATGGCATAGGTGATGTAGTTGACGCCAATCCGAATACCCAGCCCCGAATATTTCTCCGGGTACTCCGGGTTGTCGGCGTGTTCCCAGGAATCTCCGAGATCCATGTTATGGCAAATGGCCACCATCAGCCTGCCTTTATCGTCGTAGATCCCGCGCCAGCGCGGCTCGAATCCGTCGAACTCATAAGTATTGCCACTTCGCAAAAACTGAGCGCCCGGCACCTGAAACCGGCTATCCAAATCGAAGATCGTATGGAAAATCGGATTCACGTCGTCGATTTCGACAATCGGACGGTCCGGAAACACGCGCTTCATGCTGGCGATAAAAACTTCCCACTCGCGAGTGCCGTGAAAATCGTCGCACATGAAAAAGCCCCCGCGCATCAGAAAATCGCGCAGCTTGGCTGCCTGGTCGTCGCTCAGATCCCAATGCCCCACTTCCACCGCATAGAGCCATGGCCAGTTGTACACTTCATCTGGATCTTCCAAGTTCACCGGCTGCTCAACCGACCTCGCATCGATGCGGGTCAGACGCCGAACGGCCTGAGAAAGGTGGCGATCCGACCGGGGATAATCGATGGTCCAGTTCGAGTAACCTTGACGCCAATCGCCGCCTCCGCGCCGACGCCAGCCCCTGCCACCCCCATTCGCGGGAGGATACATCAGGCGCGCAAAGGCCCACTCGCCCGGCGTTTTCCAGTCCTCGGGGAGCGGGAAATTCTCATATTCGAAACCCGGGTATTCCCGAAACGCCTTCTGAGCATTGAGGGTGTAAACGAGAAGTCCAGCCGCACACGCGGCCGCCAGCATCGAGCGAATATTTATCATCGGCAATATTCCGCGGCCGCCTCGGCAAGAACCTCCGCCACTTTTACGACTGACTCGAAATCTACCCATTCCACCGCCGCATGAGCACCCTCGCCAACGGGGCCAAACACCACCGTTTCCACGTCGGCAGCCTGCAACAGAGCGGCGTCCATCCAAGGCGTATCTCCGATGTGAGCCGCAGGTTGGCCGAGTACCTTCAAGGCTGCCCGATCCAGAGTTTGCACGATCTCAGCGTCGGCCGGGACTTGGAACGGATCGCGCACGAAAAAAGCCCGTACTGAGGCATGGAAATCCGGATCGGCGGCGGCAAGAGAATCGACAATCGCCTGTATTTCGGCGACCGCCTGCCCCTCCGTCTCGCCAGGGACTGTTCGCCGTTCGATCTGAAGCTTTGAGCAAGCAGCGTAACTGCTCAGTCCCGTTCCCCCGTTGAGCAAGGCGGCGTGCAGCGAGGGCGGGCCCACCAACGGATGGGGCGACCGCAAGCGCAGGGCGCGTTCCAGTTCGCTAAGTTTGGCGAGAAACAGCCCCATCTTAATGTTGGCGTCGATGCCGAGTTCGAATCTGCTCCCATGAGCTGCTCGTCCGGTCACCTCCACCTCAATCCAAAGATAACCCTTGTGGGCCAAGCAAACCTGCAAAGCCGTTGGTTCCGTCACGATGGCAGCATCGAACTTCCTATGCTGGATGACATCGGCGGTGCCAAGACTGCCGTACTCTTCATCGGCTACGGCCGCCACCCATACGCTCCCTCGCAAGTTCACCTGGGCATCGGCCAGCGCTTTGGCGGCAGCCATGCAGGCGGCTAAGCTCCCCTTCATATCGTAAGATCCGCGTCCGTACACTCTGCCGTCGCAGAGCTCGCCGGAGAAAGGATCCTCCATACCTTGCACATCCACCGTGTCGCAGTGCGCGTTCAGCATCAGGCTGCGGCCCCCTCCTCTCCCTTTGAGTTCGCCCAATACGCTGATCCTCCCTGGCTGAGGTTCCAGAAGTTCCACGCCCAAATTAATACCCCGCAGCGAGGCGGCGACGAAATCTGCAATTTGGCGTTCTCCCGGCGCTCCGATCACGAGCGTCGGATTGATGGAGTTGATCCGAACCAGACTGACCAGTGTCTCGCGCAAGTAATCGCGATCTACTGTGAACTCCGCCATGAAGCGATGATACTGCTACTCTGGGCGTTTAATGCTAATCTGATCGCCATGCACCGTTGCTGGACAGTTGCGTTCCTATCTCTTCTGCTCGCCCGGCTGTTGCCGAGCGCTGAAATCCCGCAAGGTGCCCATCTCCTGCTTCGCATGGTCAATTCCGTAAACACAAGAAGCGCACAGGAAGGCGACTACGTATACTTGCATACGGCGAGTCCAATTGTCGTTAATGGCCAGATTGTCGTGCCGGTGGGAAGCTACGTGCAAGGCGTGATCTCGCGCACCAAGCGAAGCGGACGCGTGACAGGCCGAGCCGAACTGGGAATCCGTCTTGAAACGCTCACCCTGGCCAGCGGGCAGACGCTCAAGTTCGCTCCGCATCTTAACTCGGTGGATGGCGGAGATTCCGAACAATCCGTCGACAAGCGCGAAAGCATGATCCAGCAGAAGGGCGAAAAGCTGCACGATGCTGGACGAATTGCCATTCTGGCTGGCACGGGCGCATCCATCGGCGGAATCGCGGACCGTAGTTTCCAAGGCGCGGGGATCGGAGCGGGGGCAGGCAGCGTCGTTGGACTCGCCACCGTCTTGCTCTCCCGCGGCAAGGAAGTGGAACTTCGCCAAGGCACAACTCTCGACGTGGTTTTCGACCGACCGGTGGCAATCGAATAGCCGGATGCTGAAGATCGGAACCGTTAAGTGGCAAGGAAAATGTGCCAAGCACCCGAAGTTTAGTCCGTCGTCTGATGGGCCGCAAGCGATCAGAGGCGAGTGCCAGCGCTGCCAGGATCTCATGACGATCTACGAAAATCACCAGCGCACTTTACGGCTGATGCGCACCTTTACTCCGCTGGCGCGCAAGAAGAAAACCCCCGATCCCATCACCGCCCGGCAGCAGAATCTCTTCCCTTCGAACGCTTAGGCATGATCAGGAAATAGGCATCGCAAAGCGGCTTCTTACTGCCATCGGATCATGCGGTCCAGCCGCTGAGCTCAACCGCCGGATGCAGAAACCTCGCGGGGGAGAAGGAATCAGGAGGAATCGGCTACTCTGAAAACAGAGTGCCCCTCTCTGGATTCGATCCCGTTGTCAGCAATTGGTTCGAGCAGCGCTTTTGCGGCGTTACCGAACCGCAGCGCCTTGGTTGGCCGCAAATCCGCGCTCGCAACGACGCTCTGATTTCAGCCCCCACCGGCTCCGGAAAGACGCTCGCGGCCTTTCTAATCTGCATTGACGACCTAGTCCGCAAATCGCACGCTGGCGCACTGCCCGACGAGACAGAAGTCCTCTACGTTTCACCCCTGAAGGCCCTCGGCAACGACATTCAAAAGAATCTGGAGTTGCCGATCGCTGGCATGGGCGTACCCATCCGGACGGCGGTCCGAACGGGCGACACGCCAGTTTGGGAGCGGCAGAAAATGCTGAAGCAGCCTCCCCACATCCTGGTAACCACGCCCGAATCGCTGTTCATTCTGCTGACTGCCGAGAAGTCGCGGGCCATGCTCAAGAATGTCAAAACGCTGATCCTGGATGAAATTCACGCCATAGCCGGAGACAAGCGCGGATCGCATTTGGGCCTCTCGATCGCTCGTCTAGAGCACCTCACCGGACGCAAGCTGCAGAAAATCGGCCTCTCCGCAACCGTAAAGCCTATCGCGGAAGTAGCGCAATTTCTGAGCGAGTCCACCGTCATCGTCAACGTCGGGCATCGGCGTGAGATGGATCTCGCCGTCGAGGTTCCGAACGACGAACTAGGCGCGGTAGCCAGCAACGAGATGTGGGCTGAGATCTATAGCCGCTTGGCGGAGCTGATTCAGCAGCATAAAACCACGCTTGTGTTCGTCAACACGCGGCGGCTGGCGGAGCGGGTGACTCATCATCTTGCGGAACGGCTTGGGCCGAATGCCGTGCTGGCGCACCATGGCAGCCTCTCTCGGCAATTGCGGTTGAACGCGGAGCAGAAGCTCAAGAATGGCGAACTGCGCGCCGTGGTAGCCACTGCCTCGCTGGAACTCGGCATCGATATCGGCAGCGTCGATCTGGTGATTCAGATTGGCTCCCCGCGCTCGATTGCCGTGGCTTTGCAAAGAACTGGGCGAGCGGGTCACTGGGTGGGTGCGATCCCGAAAGGTCGGCTGATCGCCACCACGCGCGATGAGCTGATCGAGTGCGCGGCAATCCTGCGGGCAATCCGAACGGGAAAGCTCGACCGCCTTGAGATTCCCCGCAATGCGCTGGACATCCTGGCGCAGCAGATCGCGGCCGCAGCTTCGGAGCAGGAATGGCGCGAGGATGATCTGTTCGCGCTGGTGCGGAGCGCCTACTCGTATCGAACTCTGCCTCGCAAGGACTTTGACGAGATCATCGAGATGCTTACCGAAGGCATCACAACTGCGCGCGGCCGACGAGGGGCTTACCTGCATCGCGATCAGGTAAACGGGATCGTGCGAGCTCGGCGCGGCGCGCGGCTTGCCGCCATTACATCGGGCGGAGCGATTCCGGAAACGGGTAATTACCAGGTGATTGCGGAACCCGAGGGAATGCCGGTCGGAACCGTGGGAGAAGATTTCGCGGTTGAGAGCCTGGCAGGCGACGTGTTTCTGCTCGGCACCACGTCATGGAGAATTCGGCGCGTGGAACCGGGCCGCGTCCGGGTGGAGAATGCGAACGGTGCCGCGCCCTCTATTCCATTCTGGGTGGGCGAGGCTCCGGGGCGAACGCTCGAGCTGTCTCAAGAGGTGTCGGATGTGATCGGGGAGATCGAGAAGCAACCCGACCCTCGAGAGTTCCTTACACGCGAGTGCGGTCTGGATCGCCTGGGGGCCGAGCAAGCTATCGAATATGTTCAGGCCGGCAAAGCGAGCCTCGGGGTGGTTCCCTCGCAA
>JANXQZ010000291.1 GCA_025353235.1 Bryobacterales bacterium | reverse complement strand
CAGCGCCTTTTACCTGCTTCCAGTTGCCTTCGATTCTGTCCCAATTCATGGTAGAACTCCTTTCGCCAAAAGCGCTGCAAAATGAGGGCCAACCGTTAACCCGCGCTAATCCAACAAACCGAAGATGGAACCAGGAAATTTCGACGTACCGGCGATACCGCAGGCTGGCATCCTGCGGCCAGGAATAGCGCCTACAAAACTGAACTGCGGAGGCGGATGAATTTGGGGTCCGACTGGAGACTGCGCAAAGCCGGTTCGGTCCGGAGTAGAGGGGCGCAGTTCAATCCTGCCATCACGGCGCGGTCAAGCCATTCGATGGCTGCGGCGTTGCGACCCATTCGCGCGTACGCGCAACCGATGTTGAAGGCCACCTGAGTGAAATTAGCAGCGTCGCTGCCGTTCTCTACCGTTTGCGCGATGGCCATTTCCGCTTGCGGGATGTTGTTGAAACGCGCCTGCAGTATCGCATTCATGCTCGATATGAGACCGCTCGCATCCAAGCCGTAGACCCGCCCGTATTCCGCGAGATTGTAAGAAACGCGCGTGGTGTGATTCAACTCGAGATGCGCCCACGAATCGTGGTAATACCAGCCGAGCGGATTTGCCGATGGATCTACTGTATTGAACAGATCGACTGCTTGTTGATAGTGGCCAAGGTAGAGATGCGCGACGCCGAGACGGTATCGAAAGTCGGAATTGCCTGGGTCGAAGTAGGACGCCTTTGCTGCGTGCTCGAGCGCTTCAGCCAGTGCGCCTTTTTGGATCAGCGCGCGTGCAAGTTCGCTGTTTGCTTCGGCGTCGCTTAGGTCTCGAGGGCTGGCCACTTTGGTATGCAGCGCTGCCCCGATCTCGCGAACAACCTCGTCTTGCAGAGTTACGAGTTGCTCCCGCCCGCGCTCGAACGAGCGAGTATAGAAAGGCGCTGTTTCGCCCGGCTTATAGAGCTTGACATCGAGGCGGAGCGAGTTTAGTGTGGCATGCAGCACTCCGGTAACCGCGAAGTCGTGCGGCTTCAGAGGGGGGCGGAGCAGGATCACGCTCAACCGCTTGCGAACCTCATCGGTTAGAGCAGCAGCGAGGTACGCGTCGTCTGGACTGCCATCATTCACGAAGGGCACGAGTGTCAGGACGGGTGCTGGAACGGGTTTCGTCGCCGGGACCGTTGAACAGGCCGCCAACAGAACGGCTGCGGCTAGAAGCGCTTCCAGAACTCGGGATCGGCGGCGGCAAACTCTTCGGATACGTAGCTCCATTTTGGCTCTGTTCGCAACAGCGTCAATTCTCTGCTCAACTCCACGGCTGCAGCGATCTTGCGGCCTGCCGTCGAACCCGATTCGGCCAGCGCCTCGGCATAGGCGGGAGTGCGGGCCAAACCGTTATCGAACATTCTCAGTGATTTTAGAGGAGCGAGGAACAGGTAGGTTCCCGAGGGTGCGCCAGCGACCGCCTGATACACAATCTCCGGCCTATCGAGGTTGATGCTGTCGTAACCGGCCCGACGAAGTTTGACAAGCTCGGCGAAATCGAGGTCACCGCCGGGCCGAATCTCATAGATGGAGGCAGCGAAGTAGCGAGCTTTGGGCAAGTCTCTGACAGCTTGGTCGGGCCGATAGCTCAGGCCTGGCTTGTAGAGCAGAATCATCGTTTGAGACGCGGGGGCGGCAACGCCGTTCAGGGCGCGATCCAGATCTTCGATGCTCCCGAACGAATCGTGCGCCTCCAGCATCCAGGTTTCCGGTGCGCCCGCGATCGAGCTCATGGCCAGCATCGTGACCGAGGCCTTCGCATCCGCATAAGCGCGAGTCGGCACGGTGTTGCGAATGAGCTTTATCAGCGTGGGAGGCTCGGAGGGCGTCTGAGCCGCAAGGCCTGCAGATAGTAGAGTAAGAAGCGCAATGATCCTCATAGCAACTTAGACGCTTACTGGATCGCGAGCGTGGGCACGTTGCTCGTTCGACCTGTCGACGACACGGCAACCTGCGCGGCGGTCGTTGGCGCAACATCTGCCGCCAACTGACAGTTGATTTGATCCAACCCGTCGAAGCCGGGAGCGCGTCCCGCATAAGTGACGCGGCAAGGCTTGCCACCCACCGAGACGCTAGGCTGTGCATCGGCGACTTGGAGAGAGCCGACGGTGTGAACGGTTCCCAGTCCCGTTAAGTATAGCGAGACATAATCCGAGGCGTGCAGCGGCGTGGTGGATGTAACCAGGACATTGTTCAGCGCGTTCAGCGCAGCCGCAGGACCTGTCCCCGCTTGATTCTGCGTGTAGACAGCCGGGACCGCGGGCTGAACGAGCACGTTGACGGTGTGCATGCCAGTCCCGTTGGTGGCAGTGAATTTCGTGAGACCCTTAACTGAGTCGGGTACGATGCCGTTCGCCTGCGTGGCGCTGACATATAGCAGCTTTACGGGAGTTCCTCCCGCCAGTACCTGGACGCCATCCAGACCGCTTCCATAAATGGCTACGATCATTCCGGGCGCAACTGCAAGTGGTGAGAGAGCGGCGGCTGTGGGAAGCACGCGCGTGATGAACGGCCCCGATTTTACAGTCAAGGCGGTGGTGTATCCGGGCTGGAGCACAAACTTTGCGTCCAGTGTGCCTGAGGGCGTGGTGATCATCAAATCCTGGGAACCGGCGGGAAGCAAGTCGGTCCACGCAATCGCGTTGTTCTGAATGTTCAGACTCTTGCTCGCCTTCGCCGATTGGATCGCGAGGTATTGATCGTCAGTGGATTTGGCTCGCGCAATCAGGCCGCCGCCGGTGGAGAGGAACGGGTTCTGCTCGGGTGCTTGGCCGATGCTCATCCAGTCAGATGTGTCGTTCAGGAATGAGAGCGTTGCCGCAACGTTAGCATCGGCGGCGTTCACGCCAATCGCGATTCCGGGTGCGTTCGGAGGACAGAGACCGGCGATTGAGACCAATCCCGGCCCGGTATGACAGTAAGGAATTATGCGCGTGTGCCCCGGCTCCGCAAAGTCGATGGAGGCGCTGGTCAGCCCGACAACCCCGTCATCGAACCCTGGCGTGACGGCTTGTCCAGTGCCGACGTTGCCGACGAGGGCGAGGGAATCGATTCCGCGCAGATCGTCAGTGCCTTGATTCCAGGTGTTTAAATCAAATACGAAGGAGCCGCCACTGCCCAGTTCCCTTCCCTGATTATCGACGCCGAATAAGATCGCGATGGGACTGCCGAAATTTGGCGTGGCCAGGAACACAATCTTGCGAATGCCGGGATTGGCGGGAGGCAGGTATACGTCCGCCGCAGGTTGCTTGCCAGCTAGATAACTGCGCACGATCAGTCCGCCCATGCTGTGGGCTACGATGTCCACTTGGGGATACTTCAGTCCAGCCAGGTAGTCGCGAAAATCGTTTCCAAGCTCCTCGATGGTGGGCTTTCCGCCGTAGGCGCAGTTGTCGAAGAAGAGGGTGGTGCGTCCGGTCGCTTGGAAAAATTGATCGAACTTTCCGAAGGTGTTGGAGAACTGGCTGCCCGAGCAGTTGGCTTGGTACCCGTTCAAAAACACCACGGGGGGCTTGGCAGTTTGAGCGCTCGCGGCGAGCGCGAACAGTAGAAGAATAGGCGAGTAACGCTTCATAATGTCGAGTCCGCATATTCCGTCGCGCCCCGGCCGAATCGGTTCGAGGCCCAGAGGCGGAAGCGGTCCAGATATAAGTAGATGACCGGCGTCGTATAGAGTGTCATCATTTGGCTGACGATCAGGCCGCCGACAATTGTGATGCCGAGAGGACGACGTAATTCAGCGCCCGTTCCGCCTCCAATCGCCAGCGGAATGCCGCCCAGCAGCGCGGCCATGGTGGTCATGATGATCGGGCGGAAGCGCAACATGCACGCTTGAAAGATGGCGTCGCGGGACGACATGTGACCCTTGCGTTCGGCATCGAGCGCGAAGTCGATCATCATGATCGCGTTCTTCTTCACGATGCCGATCAAGAGGATGATTCCAATCATGGCGATGACGCTCAGCTCCACTTTGCAGATCAACAGAGCCAGCAGCGCGCCTACGCCGGCGGACGGCAGAGTGGAGAGAATCGTGATCGGGTGAATGAAGCTTTCGTAGAGAATACCAAGCACGATGTAGACCGTGATCAGCGCCGCTAGAATCAGAACCGGCTCGCTGGCGAGCGACGATTGGTAGGCCTGAGCCGTCCCTTGAAAGCTGCCTGTGATCGTCGAAGGCATTCCAATGTCCCGCTCCACATTGTCAATCGCATCCACAGCGTCGCCTAAAGCCACGCCAGGTCCAAGATTGAAGGAAAGAGTGATGGACGGAAACTGGCTTTGATGATTTACCGCCAGGGATGTGTTGGTCGGCTTATATTGAGCGAAAGTGCTGAGAGGGACTTCGGCTCCGGTCTTGCTCTTCACGTAAATATTCTGGAGCGCGTCGGGATTCGCCTGAAAGGGAAGCTGCACTTCCATCACGACGTGATACTGATTGAGCGGCGTGTAGATGGTAGAGACTTGGCGCTGGCCAAAAGCGTCGTAGAGAGCATCGTCCATCAGTTGCGGAGAGACTCCCAAGCGGGAAGCGGTATCGCGATCGATCGACAGCGAGAGTTGCAGTCCCTTGCTTTGCTGGTCGGAATTGGCATCGCGAATTTCGGGCATCTTGCGCATTTGGGCGAGGAGCTTCTGCGAGAAAGTTCCGAGGTCGCGGAAGCTGTCCCCGCGCAAAGTGTATTGATACTGAGCATTTCCGCCTCGCCCGCCCACGCGGACATCCTGCACGGCCTGCAGGAATAACGTCGCTGCGGGGATGGCGGCCAGCTTGGGGCGGAGGCGGGCGATCACCGCGTCTACGCTGATCTTCCTTTCGTCTAGAGGTTTCAATTGAACGAACATGTTGCCGCGGTTCGCGGTGCCGCCGCCGGTGAAGCCGGTGACGTGATCCACTGCGGGATCGGCCTTCACGATGGTGATGAACTGCGAAAGCTTTTCGCGCATCGCGGTGAAAGAAATATCCTGGTCGCCCACGATGGAGCCTCCCATGCGCCCGGTATCCTGCTGCGGGAAGAACCCCTTGGGAACGATGATGAACAGAAAAACGTTCACGGCAATGGTGACCAGCGTTACGGCCAGCGTGAATTGCGGGTGCTTGAGAACGATGGTGAGGCTTCGTTCGTAGCCCTTCAACACCCAGTCAAAAAAGCGTTCCGTTGCATTGTAGAGCGGGCCGTGTTTCCGATTGTGTTGCGACTGGAGAAACTTCGCGCACATCATCGGAGTGGTTGTGAGCGAGACCACCAGCGAGACCGCGATGGCGACGGCCAGGGTTACGGCGAACTCGCGGAAGAGGCGCCCGACGATTCCGCCCATGAGCAGAATGGGAATGAAAACGGCCACAAGCGAAGTGCTCATCGAGAGCACGGTGAAGCCGATTTCCTTCGAGCCTTTTAAGGCGGCCGCGAGCGGGGTTAAGCCTTCTTCGAGATAGCGGGAAATGTTCTCGATCACGACAATGGCGTCATCGACAACGAAGCCGGTAGAGATAGTAAGGGCCATCAGGGAAAGGTTGTCCAAGCTGTACCCGACCAGGTACATGACTCCGAACGTGCCCAGGAGCGAGAGCGGAACCGCCACGCTCGGGATGATGGTGGCCCAGCCGTTGCGCAGAAACAGGAACACCACCATGATTACCAGAGCGATGGAGAGCATCAAGGTGAACTGCACGTCGGAGATGGAAGCTCGGATGGTTGTGGTCCGGTCGAGTACGACCTCCAGGTTGATGGCGGGCGGGATGGAAGCGCGGAGGCGCGGAAGGAGTTGGTACACGCGGTCCACCGTATCGATCATGTTGGCGCCGGGCTGGCGGAAAAGAATGATCAAAACGGCGCGCTTACCATCGGACGAGCCAGCGTTGCGGCGGTCCTCGACGGAGTCCTCGACGGTTGCGACGTCGCTGAGGCGGACGGCTGCTCCGAGATGGTAGCCGACGATCAGCTTCTTATAATCTTCAGCCTTGTTGATTTGGTCGGTGGTGTCGATGGCCCAGGTATTTGTGAGGTCGACGAGCGATCCGACCGGACGGTTTGCATTGGCCGCATTGAGGGCTAGACGGATTTGTGCCGTGCCTACGCCGTAGCTGTTCAGGACGGACGGGTTCACCTGGACTCGTACCGCTGGCTTGGCACCGCCTCCGACGCTGACTTGGCCGACGCCTTGAATTTGGGCGAGTTTTTGGGCCAGGATGGAGTCTGCCGCGTCGTACATGCGGGCAGCGTCATACGTGTTAGAAGTGAGCGCCAGGATCATGATGGGCGCGTCGGAAGGATTCACTTTCCGGTAGCTGGGGTTGCTCGGCAGGTTGGCGGGAAGCTGGCTGCGGGCGGCGTTGATGGCGGCTTGGACGTCTCGGGCGGCGGAGTCGATGTTGCGGTTGAGGTCGAATTGCAGGACGATGCCGGTGGACCCGAGTTGGCTGCTGGAGGTCATCTCGGTGACGCCTGCGATGCGTCCGAATTGCCGTTCGAGTGGGGTGGCTACGGAGGATGCCATGGTTTCCGGACTGGCCCCGGGGAGGCCTGCGGATACTTGGATGGTGGGGAATTCGACTTGGGGGAGTGGGGCTACGGGGAGGAAGGTGTATGCGATGCCGCCGGCGAGAGCGAGACCTGCAGTGAGGAGCGAGGTGGCTACGGGTCGATGAATGAAGGGTGCAGAAATGCTCATCTTTTTCTTGCTTACCTGTTCTTTATGAGCACTTGTGGGGCAGCCAATCCTGGCTGCAGCCGCCTTTCAGGCGGCTTCTTAGTAACTTTGAGAACATCGCTGCGGTTCCACCACAACATCATGGGATGAAGCATTACGAACGTCGGTTGCCGCATTGGGATGTAGTAGGGGAAGCTCTGTTTGTCACTTTCCGCCTGCATGGAAGTTTGCCGGTTAATCGAGTATTTGCTCCGGATCCGCTTAGCACGGCTGGCAGGGCGTTCGTGGCTATGGATCGACTTCTGGACACAGCTGACTCTGGCCCGTTTTTTCTGCGGCGGCCAGAGATTGCGGAGTTGGTTGTTGGGGCTTTGCAGGCTGGGGATCGAAGATTTCAAAGGTATCAGCTGCACTCGTTTGTCGTTATGCCTAACCACGTCCATATGCTTGTGACGCCGCATGTCAGCTCCACTAAGTGGCTGGGGCCTTTGAAGGGGTTTACTGCTCACCAAGCTAATAAGGTCTTGGGGGTTAGCGGAAAACCGTTTTGGCAGGATGAGAGCTATGACCATTTGGTTAGGTCTCAGGTGGAGTTTGCGGGGATTCAGAACTATATTGAGCAGAATCCGGTAAAGGCGGGGTTGGTGGCCAGTGCTGAGGAGTTTCGTTGGTCTAGTGCCAGTATGACCGAAGCCGCCTGAAAGGCGGCTGCAGCCAGGATTGGCTGCCCCACAGTTGGTAGATGATTTGTAAATGGTGCGCAGTCTGAAGGCTGTGCCCAGTCTGTAAATCATGGCTCGGTTTGGACCTGTAACGGACTGGGGGCGCGGAGGTTTCGGAGCCGGACGGCTAAGCGGTCGAAGAAGAGATAGATTACGGGCGTCGTGTAGAGAGTCAGCACTTGGCTGAAGATTAATCCTCCGATAATCGTGATGCCTAGCGGACGGCGCAGTTCGGAGCCGGTTCCGGTTCCCAGGGCTAGCGGGACTGCCCCTAGCAGCGCGGCCATCGTCGTCATCATGATGGGCCGGAAGCGCAGCAGGCATGCTTGATAGATGGATTCGTCGGGAGACTTGCCCTCGGTGCGCTCGGCCTCCAGCGCAAAGTCGATCATCATGATGGCGTTCTTCTTCACAATGCCGATCAGCAGTATGATTCCAATCAGTGAGATAACCCCCAGCGGAGTCTTCGTGATCAGTAGGGCTACGATGGCGCCCACTCCTGCGGATGGCAGCGTAGAGAGAATCGTGATGGGATGGATATAGCTCTCGTAGAGAACACCTAGAACAATATAGACAGTGACTAGCGCAGCTAGAATCAACACGGGCTCGTTCGCCAGCGAGTTTTGAAAAGCTGCCGCGGTGCCTTCGAACTTGGCTTGAATGCTGGCCGGGAATCCGATCTCGGTTTCTGCTTGGTGAATCACCTTCACGGCTGCGCCAAGGGACTCGCCGGGAGCCAAGTTGAACGAAAGCGTGACCACCGGAAATTGTCCCTGGTGCGTGATCGCGAGCGGACTCTTATACTCCTCGAACCTAGTGATCTCGCTGAGCGGAACCTGCTGTCCCGTTGACGATTGAACGAAGATTGATTTCAGCGAATCGGGCGAGCGCTGGAATTTCGGCTCCACTTCGAGCACCACGTGGTATTGATTGAGCTGCGTGAAAATCGTGGAGACCTGCCGTTGCCCGAAGGCGTCGTACAGCGTATCGTCGATCATCTGCGGAGTGATTCCAAATCTCGACGCCGTGTCGCGGTCGATTACCAGTTCCGCTTGCAGACCGCCTGTCTGCTGATCGCTGGCCACGTCGCTCAACTGCGGCATCGTTTGCAATTTGTGGACCAGGCGTGGGGCCCAGACCGCCAATTCCGCCGCGTCCGCATCCTCAATGCTGTATTGATATTGAGTGCGGGCCACACGATCCTCAACCGTGAGATCTTGAACGGGCTGCATGTAAAGCGTGATGCCATCCACGGCGGCCACCTTGGGCTGTAAGCGACGGATGATGTCGGACGCATTCGCGCTGCGGTCGTCCAGCGGCTTCAGGTTGATCTGAATGCGGCCGGTGTTGATGGTTGCATTGGTGCCGTCGATGCCGATGAAAGAGGAGAGGCTTTCCACATCCGGGTCCTTGAGGATAACCGTGGCAAGCGACTTCTGCAATGATGTCATCGAAGAGAACGAGACCGTCTCGCGGGATTCCGAAATTCCTAGAATCACGCCGGTGTCTTGGACCGGAAAGAACCCTTTTGGAACGATGATGTAGAGCCAGAGCGTGGCAACCAGGGTGGCAACAGTGACTGCGAGCGTGAGCGGCTGATGGCGGAGAACCCAGCGCAGGCTGGTGTCATAGCGGGCGATCACCCACTCGAAGAACCGCTCGGACACGCGGTAGAACCAACCTTCCTGGGAGACCGGACGATGCTTCAGCAGCAAGGCGGACATCATGGGCGTGAGGGTGAGCGAGACCACCGCCGAGACGAGAATGGTAACTGCCAGCGTAACGGCGAACTCGCGGAACAGACGTCCCACAATGTCGCCCATGAAGAGCAGCGGGATCAGCACCGCGATGAGGGAAACCGTCAGCGACACGATGGTGAATCCGATTTGCTCAGAGCCTTTGAGCGCGGCCTGAAGCGGCGACTCCCCCTGTTCGATATAGCGCGAGATGTTCTCGATCATCACGATCGCATCATCCACCACGAAGCCGGTGGAGATGGTGAGAGCCATCAGTGACAGATTGTTGAGGCTGTAGCCGAGCAGGTACATCACGCCAAAAGTCCCAACGATGGAGAGAGGCACGGCCACGCTCGGAATGACCGTGGCGGACAGATTTCGCAGAAACAGAAAGATGACCATGACCACCAGCGCGATGGTCAGCAACAACGCGAATTGAACGTCTTTGACAGAGGCCCGGATGGTTGTGGTCCGATCCGTCAGCACTTGAACGGAGACGGCTTTCGGCAGCGATGCCTTGAGTTGCGGAAGCAACTTCTCCACTTTGTCCACCACCGAGATGATGTTGGCTCCGGGCTGCCGCTGTATGTTTAGAATGACCGCCTGCGTGGTGTTTACCCAAGCCGCTTGGCGAACGTTCTCGGCCGAATCGATTACACCTGCAACGTCGGAAACCCGCACGGGCGAGCCGTTGCGGTAGGCGATGATGATGGGCGAATAGTCCTTGCTCGAAAGCAACTGGTCGTTGGCGCCGATGGTGAACGCCTGCGACCGGCTCTCGATGTTTCCCTTGGCCTGATTCACGTTGGCTTGGCCCATCGCTAGGCGCAGGTCTTCCAGGCTGAGATTGTACGCCGCAAGCGCGGTGGGGTTCGCCTGGATGCGCACGGCCGGACGCTGGCCACCGCTGATGCTTACGAGCCCGACGCCGGGCAGTTGCGAAATTTTCTGTGCCAGTGTGGTGTCAGCGTAGTCTTCGACTTTCGAGAGAGGCAAGGTTTCAGACGTGAGCGCGAGGGTGAGAATGGGCGCGTCGGCAGGATTGCTCTTGCTGTAGATGGGCGGATTCGGAAGGTCGCGCGGCAGGTACGAGCCGGAAGCGTTGATGGCGGCTTGGATCTCCTGCTCGGCGATGTCGATATTCAACTCCAAAGAAAATTGCAGGATGACAACCGAGCTTCCAAAGGAGCTGGTGGAGGTCATCTGCTGCAGCCCTGGCACTTGACCGAATTGCCTTTCGAGCGGTGCTGTAACCGACGAGGCCATCACTTCCGGACTCGCGCCCGGATAGAAAGTAAGAACTTGAATGGTCGGGTAGTCGACTTGCGGCAAAGCCGAGACGGGAAGCTGCCGGTACGCGACGAAGCCTGCCAGCAGGATGCCGGCCATCAGCAGAGAGGTCGCGACCGGCCGCAGAATAAACGGCCGGGAAGGGTTCATGCCGCCCGCCTCCGCCTAACGGGCTTTTCACCCGGTGCCCGCGTATCCACTTTGCTGCCATCCTGCAGTTTGTCTTGTCCTTCGATCACGATGATCTCGTCGGCCTTGAGCCCTTGCGCGATCTCGACGTTGTCGCCTTCCACGGTTCCGGTAGTGATGGGACGAACGGTTGCTTTGCCATCGGCGACGACATACACGTAGTTGCCTTGCGGGCCTTTCTGAATGGCCGAGGCAGGGACGATCACCGCGCCATGCCTGGTTTCGAGGAGCAGGCGGCAGTTGACGAACTGGTTCGGGAAAAGCGCATTGTCGGTGATCGTCCCTGCCTCGGCCATTCAGAAAGGCCCGCAAGGCAACTACGTGTATGTCGTCGCCGATGGCAAAGC
>JANXQZ010000290.1 GCA_025353235.1 Bryobacterales bacterium | reverse complement strand
GTCGCTGTTCATGGCCTCATAGTTGAGGAAATACTCTTTGATCATGTTGCCGCGATAACCCAGGCAGAGGACGAAGTCGCGCAGCCCGTGATGGGCGTAGGTCTTGAGGATATGCCAGAGCACGGGGCGTCCCCCGATCTCTACCATGGGTTTGGGGCGGAACTCGGTCTCTTCGCGCAAGCGGGTGCCCTGGCCGCCGCAGAGAATTACGACTTTCATAGAATGAGAGTGCCTTTTAAAATGTCAATGTTAACATTGCTGCGGAATGGAACACGAACTATAGGGGCAGCCAGATTTTACCGGAATGCGCGTCTGCCGAGCTAGGAAATCGGGGCGCCTGGAGGGCCGATATCAACCCCGAAATCCTGAGACACATCCGCCACGCCAGCAACACCTCTGAGCCGTTCAGCCGCTTGCGGGTGCGCCGACCCCGTCACAGTCCCTGTAAATTCCAGGACCTGATCCACGTCGAGACCAGCTGCCTTGAGATCGTTGGCAACGTCATGAATGGGACGATTGCCCGACATCGTGATCACTAAAGGCTGCTTCGTTTCATTCGCCATAACTGCTCCCTAGTGTATCGTCTACCCGAGCCAAACCAGGAATCTAAGGGGCCTGAACGAGACCCGCGCCCACATCGCTGGCCGGTGCGCCCAGGGGCTTCGCCGTTGCGATCAGCTTAGCCCGCAGAGCTGCTCCCCTAAGGCCTGAGTTGCTCTCGGCCCACAAGGCGGCGCATCCCGCAACGTGCGGAGTGGCCATGCTGGTTCCGCTGAGCGTATTATGCAGCGTCGGCCTCTTATAGGACGAAAAGACATTCACGCCCGGTCCCGCGATGTCCACCTTCCCGCCATTCGAGAATACTGCTACTTTGAGCGCGTTATCGACTGCGGCAACCGACAGGATCGTCGGCGAGTTTGCCGGGGCTCCAGCCGGTTGAATGGCGTTTGGACGGGCACTGGCGTTTCCTGCGGCTGCGATGATCAGACATCCGTTCGTCAATGCCGCCGCGCCCGCGCTGGTGTAGGAAGGCTGAACCGGAATCTGAGCACCGAGCGACATGGAGATTACAGAACACTTGTTCGCAATGGCCCAATCCATCCCGGCCAGAACCTGAGCCTGGCTTCCAGCACCCGAGTTGGTCAACACCTTGCCCACAAAGATCTGAACAGAGAAGCCGATCCCGTAGCGCTGAATCGCTCCGCCCGGAGCCTTGGGCCCGCAAGCGGTGCCGGTGGTGTGCGTGCCATGGCCGTGCAAATCCAGGACCGGTTCGCCGACGAACGTATTGGTGGTAAATGAGCGGCCCGCGAACTCGGGGTGGCCGGTGTCGAAGCCCGTATCGAGAACCGCGACCTTAATCCCGTTGCCGCTAAAGTTGCTCGGCGGAACTCTGCAGGCCGCTAAGCCCCAGGTAACGCCCAACACTTCGGGCGAAACGCCGCTGCCCACCGACAGTTCCTCCAGCCCGCCTGCGCCCAACTCCGCATAGATCATCTGGGTGGCATTGAGCACGCCTTTCAAGTAATCTCGAGCGTTGACGCCATTCGCGAACATAAAATACTCGGGATCGATCGAGTGGACGGGACTATCGTCTAGCGCAGAAATTCCGAAGCTGAGACCTCTTTGGGCAGCCGCTTCACCCCCCACCAGCGCAACGCCTATCTCGTGAAAAACGACGGCGTCGGCATCTCCGGCCGTTTCGAAGCTTGCCTCCAGCCCCTGGAAATCGCGAGCATTCGCCACCCGGAATCCGCTTTCCGCTGTGAGCGACTTCACGCCAGCGTCCATTGCGCCTGGTTTAAATGTCATGAGGAAGCGTCCGGTCTTAGCAGGGTCGCCCCCGCCTTCGAGCGCCGCCGTTAAGAGATCGTCTACGCTTGTAGAAATCCGTTGATCCGCCATTTCGTTCTCCTTGAAGTACTCCCGGCAACAGCATGGGATTACATAAGCTGGGCTTACACAAGCATAGTGCCGTGGGCAGCCTATTCGTTTCGGCTGCTGGTTGGCTAGAATGCTTTATTCGCCAACCTAAGAGATTTACCCCGTTCCCGTTTCTTCGCTAACCGGGTAATCTGAATTGGAGGCAGACGCAATCCGCATGCAATGCCTTTACTGCCACAGGCCGCTCGCGCCGCTACGAGCCTTAAGCGATGGCGACTATTGCTCCGACGACCACGGCTTGCAACATGCGGCGGGCGATCATTTTTTGGATCGGCTATTTTCTTTCTGCTGCCCAGAGCCTGCAGTTGGATTCGAGCCGCCAGGCCAGCCTTCGCCGGCATGCAAGCCGTTTGCCCCCCGCACCGGAGCCCCTCTATTCCTCGTTCGAAGCTCGGCTAACTACCGAGGGCTGTCCATGGCTGACGAAGTTGCCGTGCATCTGTTGCCCGAATCTCGCGACCTCGTTTGGACGCCCGCAGCTCCGGAGCCAGCGAGGCTAGCCCCGTTTCCGCGTCGCCCGGTAGCTCCTCTATCTACTAAGACGCCAGTGCTTGAGAGTTTCGGATTTTGGGCGTCCTTCAGGAACCCCGGGTCAGGGCACCCGCGCTTTGGAGCGCGTTACTGGAAGGTAGCGGCTTCGCTAGTCCCGGTTCTGTTGGCGGCTGCTTTTAGCCCTTTGATGCCGAGCGTCTCCAAGCGGGCCAGCCCCCTTGCCGTGTTCTCGAAGGCCAGCAACTACTTGCGCAGCAGCGTGGAAGGGCGCGCGTCAGTAATTTTGACGGACGATTTTCGCTCTGGACTCGGCGCATGGGAGAGCCAACCGGACGCGTCGCCCGAGTGGTCCTACGATTCGAACGGCTTTGCGCGTCCAGGCACCCTCGCAGTGTATAAACCTACGAAGGGCCTCGCCGACTACAAACTTGAATTTATAGCCCAACTCGGCCTGCCTCTTGGAGCGGCCTTCCGCATTGAGGATTGGAACCACTACTACGTTCTTACGCTGGTTGTCGTTCAGTCGGGCGCTGTCCAGGCCCTTACCGCAGTTCACTATGCCGTGGTGGATGGCAAGGAAGTAGGCCGCGTAGTCCGGCAGCTTCCCCCGCCAATACCAAACACTTCGCTGTACCGCATCGGAATAGATGTCCAAGGCAGCGATTTCACCCTAATTAGTCAGGGCCATGTTGTCGATTACTGGTCAGATGGCCGATATGTTAAGGGTGGCGTGGGTTTCTTTAGCGGAAAAGGCGGGAAAGCGCGAGTTCGATGGGTCAAGGTATCCCACCAATACGACTTGGTGGGGCGGCTGTGCGCCCTTCTCACGCCCAACGACGGTCAAATCAGGGAAATTCGGAATTAAACAATGAGTCAATTAAGATCAAGGCCGGGAATCAGTGGCAAGAGCCAAGTGAATGGGAAAGCGGCATCCCTTGCCAAGGCAGTCTCCCTTCACCTGGAGGGAAAGAGGAGCGAAGCTCTGCAGGAAATCGATCGCTTGATCGAGGCTGGCAACGGGACGGCCGAAGCCTACACGGCCAAGGCTCATATCCAGGTTGAGCTGGAACAATATGAAGACGCGGTTCGGACCTATGCGAAGGTCAACGCGGGCGATTCATCCGACGCAAATTCGAACTTCAACACGGGTGTCTGCTTCTATAAGCTCGGCCAGTGGCAAAAAGGACTGGAACGGTTTGACAAAGCGCTTGAAAGCGATGCGCGCCGCACCGATGCGCTGCTGGGCCGCGCCATTTGCCTCCTGCATTTGGAACATGCCGAAGAATCGCTGAAATCGTTCGAGAGCGTGTTGGCCCTATCCCCGGACGATGAAACTGCCCGGTTTGGAAAGGCCGTGGCTTTGCAGTTGATGTCGCGTTACGACGAAGCGGCGGCGATCTATGTCGCGGCATTAGCGAAGAATCCAGAGTCGGAGCCTAGTCTGGCAAACTTGATCGCTATTGGCATGGCTAAGCGGGACAATGGCTCTACCCGGAACTACTCGGAACGCCTGCTATCGATGCGTCCAAATTCTCAAGCGGCGCTGGAAGGCTTGGCGACTTGCGCCTTTGCCGAAAAAGACTTCCAAGCGGCTGCAACCTTCTGCGGACGGCTGGTGGAATACACGCCTGAGAGCTTCGAGCGCTGGTACAACCTGGGAGTGGCGCACCACAAGCTCGGAAGCTTTGCCGATGCGGGGAAAGCCTACACCGAAGCACTGCGAATTCGTCCCGACGATGTTCAGGTGCACCTCACTCTGGCAAATGCGCTGCAGCTTTCGGGAGACGACAGGGGGGCTAGGGCGGCATTTGAGCGGGTTCTGGTAATTTCGCCCGATCAAAAAGACGCGCTCTACCAATTGGCGACGCTGGTGGACAAAGAAGGCAATGTACAGGAAGCCGAAAAGCTCTACAGGCGGCTCTTGCTCAAGAATCCGGATTTCGAGGATGCCTGTTTCCGTCTCGGATATTTGCGGCTTCAGCAAGGCGATTATCGGGGCGGGATCGAAGCATTTGAGCCATGTTTGAAAAAGCGAACCCAATGGCCGGAAGCGCAGCTGAATCTCGCGCTCTGCCACTGGCACCTTGGCAACTTTGACGCTGCCGGAGAGGCTTTCGAAGCGCTCATGAAGATTGACGTCGAGAACCTTGACGGCCTGCGGGGGCTGGCCACGCTCGCCATGGAACGCAGCAATTTCGAGCAAGCTCTGGAGTATCAGGCGCGTTTGATCGAAAAAGGAGAGCGCAACGCGGAGCTGTTCTACAACACAGGGTTGCTGCTCCAAAAGTCTGGACAATTGGAGGACGCGGTGAAGCTTTATAAGGAAGCGCTGGTCGAGCGCCCTGAATTTCCCGAAGCGCTCCTCAACCTTGGACACGCGCTGAAAACCCAGGGCCACCCTGACGAGGCCAAGAACTGCTGGAAGCAGGCTCTCGCTCAA
>JANXQZ010000510.1 GCA_025353235.1 Bryobacterales bacterium | reverse complement strand
GCCGGAGCCCCGCAAACCTTGACCGCAGACTACGTTCATGATGGCGTGACCGGTGCATCCGGCCATGTGGCGGAGCCGTACCTGTCTCTCACTCCTCGGCCCGATTTGCTGCTGCCAGCTTATTTCCAAGGACGCAATCTGGCTGAAAGCTACTATCTCGCCATACCGGGATTAAGCTGGATGAATATCGTGGTTGGGGATCCTCTTTGTTCCATCGGCAAGCCCCAGAAAAAGTAAGTGAGTTACGATCTTCATCTGCTGCGAGTGCCTCCTGGCGAGAACGCTAGCGACGTTCTGGATTGTCATCTGGGTCAGCAGGAAGAGGAACTCAATCCCGGCCCCTTAGTAGAAGCCCTTGAGAAGGAGAAGCAGCGAATCGCCCACGCTCTGATGCAGTTTAATCCTGCGCTGCGCATCGCTGCCTTGGACTATCCAGGGTTGGCAGCAATGTATGACATTGATGAGCCCGAGGCTCGCCGACGCTACCGTCATCTTGAACTGAGCGCGGATGATTACACCGGAATTCAGATCACGCTTTGGGACTCGGTGGCTGACGTCACATTTCCATACTGGCACTCGGGCGAACAAGCCCGGCACGTTTTGCTGCAAGTTTGGGACTACTTAACACTGCTGCAATCCCAAGGCGGTTTCGTGATCTATGATTCGCAACTCGACAGGGTGATCGATTTAGAGGCCGATTTCGATGCCTTGCTGACGTTTAGCCTAGAGTCGTAGACAATTATTTACTCGCCCCCTCGGAGGCCTGCGCCGCAACGAAGGACGGATTCAGCGTGTGTTTCGCCCGGGCCACGTCCAACAGTGTCGGGTAAAATTGCACGAAGGTATTTTCCACCGCCGCATTCTTCTCGTGGCAGGCATTGCATGCGCTATCGGCGGCAAAAGGTTTTGCGCTATCCCGGAGCGAGCCGCCAGAGTTGAACGCAAAATAACCCCACTTGTCCTTGAAGCGAGACTCATCCTTTACCGCCGCATCAATGGCCACCAAATCGGTCTGAAAATGGCCAGCCTTGTTGATCGATCCGTGCGACGCCGAAGATCGGATTTCAAGAATAAACATGGTCTTGTCGGGCCACTTGCCCGTCGCCAGGAAAGCTTTATAAGCGGAGGGATGCACGAACACATTATCAAAGGCCGGAGCGTCCGCGCCAGCAGGCCGAATGCCGTAGCTCATCCCGAGTCCAGATGTGAGATAAATCCACTCGCGATAGTTGGTGGGCCGCAACAGCTCGTTGTCTTTGGTGAAACGAGGGGCGGGATCGTTTGTTTGCGCCGATAACACGGTAAGGGTCAAAGCTGCTAGTAGGGCTGCGTGCTTCATGGTTGTTTCTAAATTTACCAGAGGATCAATCGCGGTCACTCGCCAAGTCGGGATAAAGCTAGGAAACGCACACCATGAAGATGAAGTTTTGGATTGAGAAACTCGAGAGATGAACCATCGAGAAGCAGGGCGCTACTGGGAAGCCAATGCTCAAGCCTGGGCTCTTCTTTCCCGCCAAGGCTGGGATGTGTACCGGGATGCCGTAAGCGTTCCTGGACATGCGCCCCGATGTGAAAGGACTGAGAGGTCTCGACGTTGGTTGCTGAGAAGGGCAAAAGACACGTGTGATTGCCGAGCGCGGCGGTCGGATGTTTGGAGTTGCCTTATGCTGCGGGTGCCTTTGACTTCGCAACAGAATTCATGAGTCTCATGGAGATGCCCGATTGCGAGATCGCTAGCGCCGATGAGGCAGCGGCAGCAGACTCGCGCCTGTCGCGGATACCCGTGTGGTGGCTTACTTCTTACATGTGCGCGGTCGTAAGTGAGTACTTGGAAGTAATCGAGAGAGCGTCAAGGGGAAAACGGCCGAATACTTTTCTTTACTGCCCTAGACTAATCAAAAACAGGGAATAGTCCGTTGCTTTTGAGGAAATAGAGTGCATACTTAGAGTCGGGTCATTTTAGCTCTGTTCGCGCTTGCCTTGGAGTGTGATCTGAATGACTAACATAAGAATGTTTGGAGAGGATGAATGCATAACTTAACCCAATTATCGCTGAAAATGTCAGTTCTGATACTTATAGGACTTACGTCGTTGAATGCAGCCGCTATCACAGCCAACCAGACTGCAATGGCACTGGCCAACAATTTGATTGGCCCTGGCATTACTCTAATAAGCGCAACTTACACCGGCGATCCGACGATCCAGAATGGAACTTTCACCGCTGGGGGCAATGCGGCGGTGGGCATCGGATTCGATTCCGGAGTCGTCTTAAGCAGCGGGAACGTTAACCAAATTCCGGGGCCAAACGTCATAGCCACGCCCGAGACCCTGGGCGTAGCAACCACCCCGTTTGGAAACGACCTCTTAAACACGATCGTTCCGAGCCCTGGTGATGTTGATCTGAATACGCTCGTCCCTGGTTCCATGACCAACGACGCTTCTGTCCTGACCTTGACGTTTTCCACCGCCGTCGCAGGCAACCTCTCGTTCAACTACGTCTTCGCCTCCGAAGAGTACATCAACTTCGTCGGCTCCAGATTCAATGACGTTTTCGGATTTTTCCTCGACGGAGTAAATATCGGGCTTGTCGGAGGCCAGCCGATTACGGTGAATAACATCAACCCCGTAACGAACGCTGCGCTTTACCGAAACAACGTAGCGAACACGAACGGGTTCTCAAATCTCGGCCTCAACGTGAAGTTCGACGGCTTGACGACCGTTCTAACGGCCACGAAGATGAATTTGCCGGCTGGGCAGCACACGATTAAATTCGCCGTGGCGGACACCAACGATGCGAAGCTGGATTCGGCAGTCTTCCTCCAGGCAGGCAGTTTCACCATTGGACCTGCCCCCGTAATGTCTCCGCCGACTCTGACCAAAGCCTTTGGAGCGCCCTCGGTGGCGCTAAACGGCTCTACTACCCTGACCTTTACCGTCTCAAATACTGGAGTTGGCGCCACCGCGCTCGACGGTATCGCGTTTACCGACCCGCTGCCGGCCGGCGTGGTCGTGTCGGCGGGCAACGTTACTACGACTAACTGTCCTGGAGCGCCGACAATCACGGCCGTGGCTCTGTCAAGCAACTTCACCCTTGCCGGTCTTTCGCTGCCAATCAACGGAACTTGCGCGATCACAGTGAACGTGACTGGCACGGTTGCGGGGGTGATGACGAACACCACCAGCCCGATCACTTCGACGACGAACGCCTCAACCGGGACTGCCGCTATGGCTATGCTTTCGGTTGCTACAAGTCCGGGCCTGACCAAAATTTTCGGGGCGCCTTCGATGCTGCTGGGCGGGACTACCACTCTGACCTTGACCCTCTCGAATCCAGATCTCAAAACAGCTCTCACAGGCGTGGGCTTCATAGACCCACTTCCCGCAGGTCTCGTCATTGCAACGCCTAACGGGCTAACTGGTACGTGTGTCGGGCTACCCGGTGCCAACATAGTGGCTACAGCTGGAGGAACAAGCGTTACGGTCTCTGGCCTCACTCTAGCCGCCACCTCCCTATGTTCAGTAACTGTAAACGTCACCGGAGTCGCCACCGGAATACAGAACAATACTACGAACGCGCCGACTTCGGCCAACGGCGGCACCGGCATGGCAGCCACCGCGGCGATCCGGATCGATCCTCTGCCTTTCATCGCTCCCGACGGAGTATTTCAAGTCCGTTATGCGAGCAACCTAACCATGGGAGATTCCGTGATCAACCTCTCCAACACCGGCCAATCTTCTACAACCGCGCTGCCCCTCCAGG
>JANXQZ010000503.1 GCA_025353235.1 Bryobacterales bacterium | reverse complement strand
GTAAAGGCATGGTTTGAGACTGCGATCAACCCTTTGCTGAGCGGGCTGGAAAGCGAAGCGGCATTGCTGCGGAATAAGAATTTCACGTGGCGTTGGCACACCGGGCAGATGATTGCAATATTGCCCGTTCGCGACCATCTTTTTTCTTACCGAAGTTCGGCCAATTTCAATCAGTTCCTGCGGTTTTATCGGGATTCGGCGGGTCTGTGTGATAAACACGATGTTCAAGTGACGGAGCTGGCCGATACCTGTAGAAAGTTCTTCGACAGCTTGATAGCCGATCAAGAATTTAGAGCTTTGGTGAACGCCACAGTTCTGTCTTTGCCGGATTATGAATCTCCGCCAGCGATTCTTGAATGGACTGCTGAACACGTCGTGAATGGGTCGGGCGAGCTTCCGGCCCACTATGTTACTGCACCCCTGTGGAATGCGTTGCGGGGTGACTTTTCAGCGTTTCGAGCGCAAGGGCCAAACTATCCTCTATCGGATAGGCTGGATGAGATTGGGCGGCATCTGCTGCGCACGGTGACAGATCTTATGTCTTCTTTGGACGAGGCGCGCGAGTCTCTCTCTCTCAGGTTCGACGTTCCGCCCGAGCCCGTGGAAACTAGCGATTAGCTCGTGTCCAGTTTGAACGATCTTGCCCGGCAGAGTGTTCTGTTTGATGCATCTCCTCTTCAGGATCTCATTGTCTTGCACTACGCGCGCCAAGTATCCAAGCCAGTGAAAAGTTTGTTCCGCAAGACTTGTTCGCCATTGGCGGAAGTTGATCCTACGTTTTTCGATCAGATCGTTGCGCAGCCGGCTCGAAGGTATTTCACGCAACTCGGGTTGGCCGAAGCGTTGCACTTCCGTAGCGGCTTGAGAGATCTGCAAGCGGAGATTCGGAAATTTGCTTTCGACGCCATCCGTTTAGAAGAGATGGCGGAGCTTCATATTTCTGCAGCCGAATATTTGGGCGGGAGCTCCAGCATCGTGAGTGGTTACGGACTGACTGATTTCGTTCACTCTCTTCTTATGAGGAAAGACGAAAAGCTGCTAATTTTGACCGATGACGGCGATTTTCGCGGCGCGGCAGGCAATATGGCACATCGCGTAGTTGTTCGGAAAGAATTGCTCGAAAAAGAACTCGGGAGGCCTTGAATTGACCTTTACTTCTTCAAGAGCGCGATCTGTCCAGCATGATACAAGTTATGCTGCACGACGCCCTCTAGCAATACGTAAAACGTCTGGCGTTCCGTGGCTGGCGCCAGTCGATTCAGTCGATCAGCCGGGAATGCGAGAACGGCTTCCTCCAACGCCCGCTGCTTGCCCTCTAACTCTTCGGCAAGCGCCTCAACCCACTCACCCATAGCAGGCCAATTCTCTTCCGGCGTTGCATCCCGCACCTCGGTCGCGGTAAGCCGCTCGCGAGCGATCCGCATCCAGGCTGCGATGTGCAGCACCAACTCCTGGATCGTATGCGCTCCCTCAATCAGCCGCCTGGCCGCAATCTCCTCCGTGACATCGGCGAGCAGCTCCTGCAAGCTGGGCCCATGCCAAGCCGGTCCCCGATACACCCGGCTCAACTGGTCCACAATCCGGTGAATCATCTAACCGAAATCATCTCAAATAAATGCCTGCGTCCGCATAGATAGTCCGCTCAACTCGACGACTTCAGGCGTAAAACCTGACGCTCCGAAGCTTGCACGACTCGATAGACGAAACAACAACTCAGACAACGTGTCTAACAAGAAGCACGACTGGCCGTACGTTCGCGCCAGTCGAAGTCTCCGAAGGAGTTACTCAATTGAACAACAATTTTGTTACCGCAAAGGCCATGGTCCTCGGTATCTGTGTTGGCCTGGCAGGGTGCGGCTCCGTGAAGGTCGCCAGCGTGGAGGCAGCAGCCGCCGGTTCCGATGGTCCTGCCAATCCTGGCCCGCCGATTCAGCAACAAATCGGAGACTCCGCAGCGGGCAAGAAAGTGTTTCGATTCGAAACTTTCGGTAACGAAGGTTTCTGGACCGATGCATTGCGTCTTCCGGCCGGAGTGAAAGCCGCCCGCGTTACTCCTCTAAAGGCACTGGAACTCGGACTCAGCGTGGACGTCGACATGGTTGACGCCGCAACCCGAAAAACTCTTGCGGAGCAACTAAAGGCCGACCCTTCCGGACGAACCTCGGCGCTCCTGAACGATCCGGATGTTACGGCCAAGCTGATCAATGCCAACGCGGTAATCGGGATGCCAGTCAAGGATTCCAATGGGGATGGCGTGCTCGACGTAAACAACGGCGATAAAGCTGGCGTGGCATGCGCACTGTGCCATACCATTACTGACGGGTCAGCCTTCAGCCTTCCTAACGGCGGGTCGGTGGGGCATCGCCGCGATGGGCTTACCAACCACAATCTCAATCTGGGGGCTATCTTGGCGACAGCGGCAAACTCGCGCGCCTTCTACCCGCTCCTGCAACTCGCACTCAAAGCGAATGGAGGCAAAACGTTCGGTCGCGCGCCCAAGGGTCTGACTGAGACTTCGACCGAAGCGGAAGTGGATGCTTATCTCTCCAACCCGACATACTATCCGATCGGCATGTTTGACGATACTTTCGATGGGAATGGAAACCCGATGCACATTACTCCCTTCTTTCGGCAGGACCTCGCGGCACCCTTCGGAAGCGAGGGAACCATCGTCAAGCTAGATAACTTCAGTAACTTGGTATTCACAGTTTTATTTGATCCTACTAACCTTACTACCTCTGGCGGCCGCGCCTTGCTGCACCAACTGGCGGGGTCTGCGGGCGACGAGGTCGCCGATAACTACGTGAAAGTTCTCGCGGCTACGAACGTAACCGGTTACCCCTACGTAAGGGCTCCGGCGCATTCCAAACCTGGAAGCGAAGATGCCTTCATAGGCATCAGAGTAGATAACACCAAGCTTGTGGATTTGAGCGCTTATGTAATCAGCCTCCCTGCGCCTTCCGGCGCGAAGGTCGCTTCACGGGACTTCCGTCGCGGCCGTCAGCTTTTTCGTACTATTGGTTGCACGGAGTGCCATAACGTGGATCAGAGTAAAGCCGTGCCGTCCTTTATCGTTCCCATGAAGAAGATTTTCCCTGGCGATAATCCGGTGATTCTGGCGCAGCGCGACCCTCCGCTCAATCCTATTCAGGACACCCCAGGCTCCTATTTCGACGATAAGATGGCGGTGCTCAACGCGAGCGTGCGGGGAGAAGTGCGGGGAATCGCTTTGCCGCTTCTGCTGGATCTAGCGCGCAAGCCCGTCTTTCTGCACGACAATTCGGTGCCCAGCCTTGAGAGCTTATTGGATCCTGCCCGCGGCTCGACGGCCCCGCATCCGTTCTATCTGGCGGATCAACAGCAGCGCAAGGAGATCATCGAGTTCTTGCGCGGCCTCGATGACGGCAATATGTCTGGCAAAAAGTAGATTCTGAAGGGTGCCCGCAGCATGATGCAAATCTTGCTGCGCGACGCCCTGCCTACTTCAGAGTTCTCTCAAATAACGTCAGTATCCGCTTATATTCGTCCGCCCAACTCGATGGCTCCACGAATCCGTGGTTCTCCACCGGAAAAACCGCCAACTCCCAATTCTCTTTCCGCAACTCGATCAGCTTTTGCACTAACCGGACCGTATCTTGGAAATGAACATTGGTATCCACCATGCCGTGACAAATCAGCAACGATCCCTTAAGTCCTTTGGCAAAATAAATCGGCGATGACTTGCGTTACGCATCTGGATCGCTCTGTGGCATGTTTAAAATATTTGCAGTGTAAGCGTGGTTGTAGTGCGCCCAATCCGTTACCGGTCGCAATGCCGCGCCCGCTGCGAAAACGTCTGGCTGAGTGAACATGGCCATCAGCGTCATGAACCCGCCGTAG
>JANXQZ010000489.1 GCA_025353235.1 Bryobacterales bacterium | reverse complement strand
CTCAGGTTTCGGCTCAAGCGGATGGCAGTTTTTCCCTGAGCGTATCCGGCGCCAGCGGCGGCGTGATAGCCGTGACCAAAACGGGAGCCGACTGCACGGCTTCCATAATCTCAGCCGGATCGGTGGAAAAGCGTGCGTCGGGCGGCAGTGATGCTGCTTCCACCTCGCTTTTGGGAGCATCCAGCTGCAATATGCTGCTAGCGCCTCTCCCGACGGGCGCCGACTCGGGCTCTTTTTCCGGTAGATACTTTAAAACCAGCCACGAATCGGGCTTGCGCTTGTGTCGAATAGCCTGAGTGAAAGCTCTCTCGCAACTCGCGTGGACAGGGTCGCTCGAATCAACCGCCCGGGGAACCCCAAACGCGATCGCAGTCGCTTCATTGTGGGACACCTCCTCGACCTGGTAGTCGCTCACCAGCTGCGAATTTTCATAAAGCGCAAACTGAGTAGCTTTGAGGCCGCAGATCTCCTTACAAGGACCGGCTGGCTCGCCATCCGACCAAACCTCAACGGAAATTTGGGCCCACCCGTCGATAGCTTCCATGCCTCGGACGCCTATCTCGAGCTTGGCACTCCCTGACTGAGCAGCTGCCTGCTGTTTCAGCCGAGCGACGGCTCGAAATGCGGCGGTTCGCATTTTAGCGTTGCCGTCGGCTAGAAATCGCGCCAAAACCGGCAAAAAGCGCTGATCGCCTGTTTCCCCCATCACCCAAAGCGCAGTGAGGCGGAAGTCGACATCGTTATGCTTCAACATTTCCAGGACGAGGGGTATGCTGCCCGCTTCGCCCAACCGATATAGCCCATATAGGGCATTGCCCGCGACGCGGTTATCTGGATCCGCAAGCGCTCCCCAGAAGACGCCTCTCGAACCCTCTGAATCCACGCCCCATAAGGATTCGAGCGCGTTCGCCCGAACGCGGGCGTCCGGCTCGGACAAACGCTGCTCCACCCATTTATAGTTTTTGTTGTTGCGGCCGACCATTAAAGCCGCTTTCGAGCGGACCCATCCATCGGGATGATTCATGAGCCGAGCCATCACGGGCAAGATCCGCGTGCCGTCGGAAATCACGCCGAGGATGTCCAACAATCGAATCCCCTTGATGCTGCTCACCCTCAGCTCCAACTCTTCCTCGGAGTTCGCGTCCTTCACTTCGCTCAAGCTCCGCACCATCTTAATGTCCAGAAGAGGTTCGATCCGGAGCAACATGCGAGCCAGACTAACGGCTTCCTCCAGGGAGAAGAAGGCTGGGTCGGAAAGAGGCCCGACAATCATCCCATTCATCATCAGCAAAGTCAGCAAATACTGACAGCCCGGGCTATCGGCCGCAGTCCGGAGGTGTACCAGCGACCATTCCAAAAACGCGCCGCGATCATCCTCAAGCAGTTGTCGCATCTGCCTGCCAGCAACCATGGGCCGAGTGCTAAAATCCTGGATTACCTGCTTGAAAGCCTCCATCATGTACATCCTTACTATCGGCGGCAAGGAGTGAAACCATGATGTGC